>NZ_DJTP01000002.1:0-95184 GCF_002440405.1 Empedobacter sp. UBA6305
CCTAACAAAGGGAAGAGTACATCTTCAATATAATATTGTTCGAATTGATTTTTTTCAAAATTATATTTTCTAATTTCATCTATATATTCAAATGATAAATTAGTTTCATCAAAAAAAAATATTCAGGTTTTGATTTAGTTTGATTATTCAAAATAATAATGAAACCAACCATTCCAATAAAACCAATTAGAAAGCAAAGTAGATTATTGATTTTAATTTTCATTATTCAAATTTTGTGTTAATTAAATAAAAGTAATCGTTTTTTTACAATAAAATCTCAATTAAACTTTATTAAATACTTAAAGATTAGGAGAACTTCAGATAATCAATTATTTTAGCAATTCGTAAAATTGAAGACAAACAAATAATGAAAAAAAAATTATTATCCACGCTTTTAGTGGTTATGCTTTTTCCTTTTAAAGTGAAAGCTGACGAAGGAATGTGGTTTTTGATGTTCATCGAACGTCTGAATCACCGTGATATGCAAAAACAAGGTTTACAATTAACTTCTGAAGAAATTTATAGTATCAACAATAACTCTTTAAAAGATGCTATTGTACAATTTGGTGGTGGATGTACTGCTGAAATGGTTTCTGGTCAAGGTTTAGTTTTGACAAATCACCACTGTGGTTATGGTGCGATTGCTGAATTATCTGCTCCAGAACATGATTATTTAAAAGATGGTTTTTGGGCAAAAGATAAAGCTGCTGAGTTAAAACCAAAAAGTTTAAAAGTACGTTTCTTCGTTCGTATGGATGATGTTTCTAAACGTATTTTAGGTGTTGTAAATGATAAAATGTCTGAGTTGGATCGTGAAAAAGCGATTAACCAAGAGATTGCCAAAATTGAGAAAGAAAACAGCGAAAACGGAAAATATGTAGTTTCTGTTCGTTCATTCTTCCAAGGAAATGAATATTATTACTTTGTATACCAAGATTATGAAGATGTACGTTTAGTAGGAACACCTCCAAGTTCTATTGGAAAATATGGTGGAGATACAGATAACTGGGAATGGCCACGTCACACAGGAGATTTCTCTATGTTCCGTGTTTATGGTGATAAAGATGGAAATCCTGCAGCTTATTCTACAAGCAATGTTCCGTTGCAACCAAAACATCATTTACCAGTTTCTTTAAAAGGATATAAACCAAATGATTTCGCTATGATTTTGGGTTATCCAGGTCGTACAAATCGTTGGATGCCAGCACAAGGTGTTGCTCAAAATGTAGAGTACGCTTATCCTGCATGGGTTGAAGCTTCTAAAGTGACAATGGATCAAATGAAAAAATATATGGAGCAAAATCAAAAAGTAAATATTGATTATGCTTCTAAATATGCTGGAGTTGCGAACTATTGGAAAAATCGTGATGGAATGATTGAAGCATTAAAACTTCATGGAACTGTTGCTAAGAAAACAAAAGAAGAAGAAAAATTCAATAAATGGGCTCAAAAAGGAGCAAACAAAGCTGAATATGGTTATGTTGTTTCGAATTTGAATAATTATTATGCGAAAACAAATTTAGATGCTCGTCATAATAATTACATCAACATTTTATTACGTTACTCAACTTTAGCAAGTGCGCCATATTCTATTGGAAAAGCATTAGAAAATTATGCAGCTGCAAATGATGCAAAACGTGATGAAATGCGTCCAAAAATTCAGAATGCAATCAATGCATACTACGAAAAAATGTACTTGCCTTTAGAAAAAGATTTATTGGCTGCTCAATTAAATCTTTATGCATCTAAAGCGAACGAAGCTGGTTTAGCACCTTATGTTGCTGATTTAGCGAAGCAAAATAACAAGAACTTTACAGCTTATGTAAATGATGCAGTTGAAAGAAGTTTCTTCGCTGATCAAAAACAAGTTGAGAATTTCTTGATTTCTCCAGATGTTGAAGTGTTGAAAAAAGATCCTTTATATGTTTTGTCAAATGCTTTAGTAGAAAGAGCTTCTAAGCAAACAGATGAACAAGCAAAATTGAATGATGTTTATTCTAAAAACTTCCGTTTATTGGTAAAAGGTTTACGTGAGTCTAAAATCGGAAATATTTTATATCCAGATGCTAACTCTACGTTACGTTTAACTTACGGTTCTATTCAAAATTTACCAATAAGTACAAATCCAAAACGCCAACCAGATGTTGCTTCTAACTATTTCACAACATTAGAAGGTACAGTTGCAAAACACATTGCAGGTGACGAAGAATTCGAAAATCCACAACGTTTATTAGATTTAGCGAAAGCAAAAGATTATGGACAATATGGAGATAAAGATGGATATTTACACGTAAACTTCTTATCAAATAACGACATTACAGGTGGTAACTCTGGTTCTCCAGTAATGAATGGTAAAGGTGAATTAATCGGTATTGCATTCGACGGAAACATTGAAGCAATGGCTGGTGATGTAATCTTTGATCCTAAATTACAACGTACGATTTCTGTAGATATTCGTTATGTTTTATGGGTTGTTGACAAATTCGCTGGAGCAAAACATATTGTTGATGAAATGACAATTGTAAAATAAGATTTGAATCATAATAATTTTTAAGGCTTCCTATTTTGGAAGCCTTTTTTTGTAGAGAGAATCTAAACGAATTACCTTTGTAAAAAATAAAAGTAAATGAAAGTTATTCCTCTTTTAGAAGGTGTTTTTCATGTTGATGCAAAAAAAGAGTTTCATTATTTAGGTGATAATATTGAAATAAAGAATCCCGCTGACGGATATAATTTGATTGTTCGTCCATTTTTGGTAAAAGTTGGAGAAGAAAATATTTTGATTGATTGTGGTTTCGGAACTGAAATAGATTGCGAACCAATTATTTTAAGAAAGTTACGCGAACATAATATTAATCCAAATCAAATTACGAAAGTATTAATTTCGCATTTACATAAAGATCATATCAACAGTATAGGAAGTTGGGTAGGAGAGCAGTTTGTATGTAATTTTCCTGATGCAAAAATCTATATTCAACAACGCGAATATGATTATGCGGTTGCTCAAACAGATAATTCTTATAATTATGAACGTTTAGAAAAGTTAAAATCATTCAAAAATATTGTATGGATGAATGATGATAGTGGAAATATAACGGATAATATCAAATTCGAAGTTACAGGAGGACACGTTCCTTTTCAACAAGTTTTTTGGATCAAAGAAAATGATGAAATTGTATTTTATGGAGCTGACAATCTACCTCAATTAAATTATTTTAAATATCATGCCGCTTTCAAGAATGATGCAGATGGTGTAAAAGCGATGGAAGATCGTTTGCGTTGGGAAGTTGATGCGAAAAAAGAACATTGGAAAATACTTTTCTATCACGGAAAAAGAACAGATATAAAACAATTTTAGAAATTATATTATAAATGAAAAGCTTTGTATTTGCAAGGCTTTTTGTATTTGAATTATATTTCAGTTTAACTTCGAGTACCTTTGTTGATTTTAAAATTAATTGACATAAACTATGCTAAAACTCTTAAAAAGATATTAACGTTTTATGATTTGTTTTTTATGGATTTAATAAAAAGGTTTATTGAAAATACATTTATATAAAAAAATCCTCAACATGTGTTGAGGATTTCGTGTATAGTTTTTTACATTTTTTCTTCACTGTATTCACCAAGTAATGCATAATAGCCAAAGAGAGCCATTCCAATAACAATAATTGGTGTAAGGACAAATAGAATAATAATTCCGAATACTAAATCATCTTGCGAACCTGATGATAATTTTGGAATTCCAAATTCCATAACACAAAAGTAGGCTATAACAAGTGATAATGCGATCCAAACGATTCCTAATATTTTTTTAATTGCTTCCATTTTTAATAGTTTTTTTAATTAACATTTCTGTCTTTATTACTGATATAAATTGCTCCGATGATAAAACAAACAGCCGCAATTCCGATAGGATACCAAAGACCTTCTAAGTAAAACTTCGGATCTCCGTTGTTTTTGGCATTTGTTACCAAATAAGTAGAAACAGCAGGTAAAAGACCTCCAAAAATTCCGTTTCCTACGTGGTAAGGTAAGGACATCGATGTATATCTAATTTTAACAGGGAACATCTCTACTAAGAACGCAGCAATTGGACCATAAACCATTGTGATAAAAATAATTTGAATCCAAATTAATCCAACTAATTTCCATTTATCACCACTATTAATATGTGTCGATTTTTTTACAATTTCACTTACTTTTCCATCTACAATTTTTGCTTGACCATTTTCTAAATGACGAGTCGTAACTTGTTTGTAAGTTGTACCATCTGTAAATGATTTTTGAATTGTATAAATAGAATCAGATTTTTCGTCAATATTTTTGATTTCAGTTTTTTCAATTGTTTGTGCTGCAATCACTTCCTTGTTTTCAAGATTTGTTGTTTGATACATTGATTCGTAAATTGGTCGATACGAGAATACTGCGACAATCATTCCGATTAACATCACCCATTTTCGACCAACTTTATCACTCAACCATCCAAAGAACACAAAGAAAGGTGTACCAAATAATAAAGCAATTCCTAACAAAGAATCTACTTGATCAGATTCTACATTCATCACCGTTTTCATGTAGCTCATCGAGTAAAACTGACCTGTATACCACACGACTCCTTGTCCCATTACAGCTCCAAAAAGTGCTAATAAAACGAATTTCATGTTGTAACGATTCCCGAAAGATTCTTTCAAAGGATTTTTAGAAGTTGTTCCTTCATCTTTTGCTTTTTTGAAAGCTGGCGATTCGTCCATATTTTTACGAATCAAGTATGAAACGTAAACCATCAAAATTGATAAAATAAATGGAACTCGCCATCCCCAAAGGTCAAATTGTTCTTCTGATAATAATGTTTTTGTCAATAAAATAACCAGTAAGGAAACAAATAAACCGACTGTTGCAGTGGTTTGTATCCAAGACGTCCAATATCCTCTTTCTCCGTCTGGTGCGTGTTCTGCTACGTATGTTGCAGCACCTCCATATTCGCCTCCAAGTGCTAAACCTTGTAATAAACGTAAGATTAATACTAATAAAGGTGCGATAAAACCAATTGATTCATAAGATGGAATACATCCGATCAAAAAAGTTGCTCCTCCCATTAATACTAAAGTTGCCATAAACGTATATTTACGACCAATAATGTCTCCTAATCGACCAAAGAATAATGCACCAAATGGACGTACAACAAATCCAGCAGCAAATGTTGCTAAGGTTGATAAAAAGGCAGCTGTAGGATTGTCAGCTGGGAAAAATTTAGTAGAAATTACAACAGCTAAACTTCCAAAAATAAAGAAGTCATACCATTCAATTAGCGTTCCCATCGAGGAAGCACCAATCACTTTCCAGATTGTTTTTTTGTTAGCAGTTTCGCTCATAAATAATGTGTTTTTGTGTTAATTCTTGTGTGTTTTTATAATAATATCATTGCTTGTATTGTTATCATGTCGTCCATGTGTTTTGGTTGATCGAAAGATTTTTGATATTCTATAGAAATTTTAGCATTCTGACCATCAATGTACCAGTTTCCACCTAATTTTAATTCGTTTGCAGGCTTTACTAGACCTTTGAAATCTCTGTAAGAATACCCAACATATGGCTGAATTCTATTACGGAATTTCCCTTCGCCTTCTTTGATGTTTTTAGGTAATAAATAACCAACATATCCAGAAAATTGGTTTCCATCTCCTACAACATTTCCTTGTACATAATTTTCGCCCATGTCCGAATTTTGATATTTCGCATAAGCTGTTATCGAAGATGATTTTCCAATTGGTGCATCGTAGAAAGCATCAACAGCAAGATGAGTTACATTTTCTCCAATCAAATTATCATTTTCTTTTTTGACAATTGCATTGCTTTGATTAAAAAATCCAGCTCCGATATTGAATACTTTTTTAGTTCCTAAATAAGTTCCAACACGATAAGGCAAAGCATTTGATTCTTGATCTAAGAATTGATAATCAAAATATCCTGAAACTGCATATTTACCTTCTCCAAGTATCGCTTTTCCCAAATATTTTTCTTGTCCGTTTTGTAAAACTGTCGAAGAGTTTCCATCCAAAGTATTCGTAATAGCATCACTTAATGCTAAACGATAATTTAGTTTTCCAATTCGCCCTTTAGCAAACATTCCCAAATGATTTGAAAATTGATCAGACAAACCAAGTGTAGACCAGTCAGCTCTGTTATTATCTAGTGTCAACATATTGATAGAACCTTGACCATTTCCACGAGAAATTCCACCAAAATTGTGAACTCCAGCACCAATTGCTAAATTGTTCGTTACTTTATATTGTAAAAACATTTCGTGCATGAAAAACGATACATCTGTACTTTTCCCCATCGGAGAAAGATTATTATCATAAATTCCATTTGCACCAAAATGCGTTAAAATCATGAATCGATCATTGATTTGTGAATAAGCAAGAACGCGCGCTCGTTTGATAGAAAATCCATCATTGGCGTGTTTTCCTTCGTAATCCTGAAACCAAGTTTGTCCCCAAAGAATAAATCGGACATATTTACTTCCTTCTGGATTTAATTTAACAACCAAACCGCCATCATATTCAGAAGCGTATTGAGCCTTCAATTCCGTGGCTCCAAAAGTGGATAGTAGAGCAAGTGCGACAAAAATTTTTTTCATTTTTTAATAAATGGTGTTAGTTGTACATTATTTGTGATTTTGTATTGACTTAATTAATAGACTTAAGTTTGTCTAAAATAATGTATTGAATAATAATAATGCTTTTTTTGATAAAGAATTTCTTTTTTATTTTATTAGTGTAAATAATACGCTAATATTTTTTTTAATTTCTTAAAAAAATGTCAAGAAAAGTTTTAAGTTGATAATCTGAGTTGGATTTATTTCAGAAAATTTATCAAAAAAAGATGCAATAATAATCTTATTATTTATTAAATCAAGAAATAATTATTGACTAATTGATAAAATATAGAAGTAATTTATTCTAAAATGTTATGATTTAGTAAAATATAATCTGAAATTATTTATTCTGATTAGAATAGTATAAGTAGAAAGCATAAAAAAGGTTTCGATTTTATTCGAAACCTTTTTTTAATTTATTGTAATTCTAAGATAATCTAACAATGCGATACAATTCTCTTTGGAAAATTGCGCGCCTTTTAATTGATTATCATTCGGATTTATCGTGAAGTTATAAGCCGTTTTGAAATTGGCTTGTTTTAAATTGGTCTGATAGAAAATGGAGTGAGCCAAATTGCAGTTCATAAAATAGGCTTGACTAAGATCTGCAAAAGAAAATTCTACATTTTGTAAAGAACAATTGCTAAACTTCGTCTTTTCTAGCGGTAGTTCATAAAAAGATGAATCGTTTAACGTACAATTTTCAAATGAAATGCTTAATCCAAATTTATTCGAATTTTCGAGATTAAAACCAATCATTTTACAATTGATAAATTCAACTTGCTGAAAGCTTGTGTTTTCTAAAGTCGAATTACTCAAATTACATTCGATAAATTGACATTGAATAAATTTGATGTCGCTTAAATCTAATCCATTCAAATCACAATTTATAAACTCACAATTCTCATATTCACCAGATATATTTTGATTTTCTGAGAAATTAATTTGTTCAAATTTTTCTTCGAAATGATAATCCATAAGCTATTTTTTTACGATCAAATTTCTTAGGGCTAACCAGAAAATCATCACAATCATGTCAATGTAAATAGTAACTTTTAATTGATCGATTTGCGAACAAAGATTTTTTCCTGTTATAGTAGAAATACAAATGTCAACTCCGTCGGTTTCATATTTTATATGAACCATAGTGTTAATAATCATGTAAAAAACAATTGGAATAATCAGAATAATTATTGCTAAAATAATGTTGTAATATCGTTTTGAGATCATAATTAATCTTCGAATGTAACTTCTATTTCTTGTCCAAATTGTAAGATATAACCATTGTTGTCGTAGATTGCAAATTCGCGCATATCCCATTCAAAGGCTTCAATTTCATACACAACTTCGCAATCATCTTTTACTTGATTCCACAACTCGTCTATATTGTCTACAACAAAATAAAAAGAACCTGTGAAATTAGCTCGTTCAAAATCAGCACCTTCATTTGGATAAGCCAACATAATTTCTACATCGTCTTTTTGCAAGCAAGCCCAAATCCAATCTTCATTTTGATCAGCAATTTTAAATCCTAATTTTTTATAGAATTTTGTTGTTTTTTGTAAATCTTTCGTCCAAATAATTGGGCGCAAACTTTTAAAAGCCATGTTATATTATTTTGGATAAAATTACTTCAATTTTTCTTAACTCTCAATTCCATTTTTAATGAAAATTAAGCTATTTATTCATATTATTTTACTGAAAGTTTATTCCATAAAAAACTCCTAACACGTAGGAGTTTCATACTATAAATCAAAATTGATTTATGGATTATATTTTTTGTTTAATGCTTTCAAGATTGCCCAAGTTTCAGCATCTACAACTCCATCGTATTTTTCTGGACGGAAATGCATCTGAAATGCCACAATTGCATTTTTTGTTTGCGCGTCTATCATTCCATTTGTAGGAACGTTGTACCCATATTTCTTAAGATCAGTTTGCACTTGTGTGATAAAAACGGAACTTGTTGTATCCCAAGGATATTGTTGCATAAATACATACTTGTCTGTATCATCGTACCAGGCACCAACACCGTAATCTGTATATAATTTTTTCCAAGGGAAAAGTGGACCCGGATCTGGTTTTCTTCCTGGCGCAACATCAGAATGCCCAATTACATTAAAAGGAGAAATATTATAACGTTTTACAATATCTTGTGTCAATTCACCTACTTTTTTGATTTGATATTCTGGATAAGGCATGTAATTTGGATAAGCATCCGTTCCTTTGTTTCCAAGATTAACGATTTCGATACCAATAGAAGAAAAGTTTATATTATCCAATCCTTTCCAACTACTAACACCTGCATGCCATGCACGTTTTGTTTCGTCAACTAAAAGATTAATTGTTTTGTCATCATAATCATTTACCAAATAATGCGCACTTACATCTTTCTGAGTCAATACTTTTAACGATAACTCTGTGTTGATTGCTGTGTAGTGTAACACCAAAAATCGTACACGTTCATCTTGCGAGATAGATGGATAATAATCTGTTGTTACCTTGTACTTGTCGAGTTTTGCAGCTCGAGTCATTTCCGGTTGATCTGTTTTTGAATTGATAATGACTGTGTCACGAATTACTTTTGTAATTGTTTTTGGTGGAACTGTTTTAGTTGCACAACTAGCCAAAATAAAAAAACAAGAAATTGCCGAAAATACTAATCCTTTAAAATTCATTCTTTTAGTTCTAAATAGTCTTTTGAATAGCCAAAATTAAGCCAAATAATTTAATTTTTTTTCTAAAAAGACTTGTTTTGCAATAAAAGTCAATATATATTTGCAACCGCTTTATGAGACTAATCAGTCTTATTTTTAAAAGTTAGGAGAGGTGCCAGAGCGGTAATGGAGCAGATTGCTAATCTGTCATCGGGAAACCGATGCCAGGGTTCGAGTCCCTGTCTCTCCGCTTTTTTAAAGCTAGAAATAAAACACCACTCGGGGTGTAGCGTAGCCCGGTCATCGCGCCTGCTTTGGGAGCAGGAGGTCGCAGGTTCGAATCCTGCCACCCCGACGAATTTTAGCAATAAAATTTTGGATTGGTCCAGTAGCTCAGCTGGATAGAGCAACTGCCTTCTAAGCAGTAGGTCTCAGGTTCGAATCCTGACTGGATCACAATCTAAAGAAAACCCACACTGGTTATCAGTGTGGGTTTTTTATTTATTTCTGATTTATTATAGTTTAATTTTCAAGTGAATTGTAAATCACTATTTTCAGTGAGATGCTTTATGTAATGTTTACTTATTTTTATTTTAAATAAATTGTATGAATCAACCAACTAGAATTAAAATATTAAGAATATTTTTAGGATTGACAATATTCTTTTTTTTCTGTTTTATAATTATGTTTAGTATTAATGGAACTGAAATAGCAAGAAGTCAAATTTTTTTGTTTGATTTTATAGCATTTACAGGAATTTTATCTTTTATTTTGTGTCCACTTTTTTCAATAATATCCATTATTTTTAACTATAAAAACTGGATATTATATCTTGTATTACTTCTAAGTTTTATTCCTTATTTTGGAATTTCAAAACTATTTGAACATGCTAATTTCGGAGGAAGTTTTTAATAAAATTTCGTCTTTCTAAATATGATTTTTCATTTTTATACTCAAACGTATTCATACATAAACTGATTATAAATTTTTATCTTTTCGTAACCAATGATAAAATGACTTATTTGGTATTTTGTTGATTTTTCAAAAAACGAAGACTTATAAAGATACTAAAAAAAGTTAGAATACTTACAAAAAAACATTTTTGTGTCCGCATTTGTCCACATTTGTCCGGTTTTGTCCACATCTGTCCTATTATTATTTATTCAATAAAGGTAACAAGAAAAATAAAATTCTTTTCTACGCCTCTATTTATCATGTTTTTGAGCAATATAGATTTTTAGTTGTTTTTTAGCTTGTTCGACTGTTGTTCGACCATCCTTCGACCGTTGTTCGACGAAACGGCATTTTCGTCGAACAACGGTCGAAGAAACCTCGAAGGAAAGTAGAAGAAAAAATGTAGAATTCTATTTTTTCAACAATGGATATTGTATTGTTATTTAATTGTGTTTTTAGGGGAAATTATTTTATCACATTATTGTAAAACATCTTTCCCTTTTTCACTCAACTGCTTAAAGTTAATAGCGGGAATAGTTGGATTCAATTCAGACTTGAAATTGGTAACACTTGGCGTTTCAAAAAAATCTAATTCATACAAACCATCTTCTACAAATTGACAATCATCGGTCAAAATATAGATTTTAGGAAAACTTGGTTTTCGTTCAATTTTTACTTTTTTGATGTTATTTTGATCCGTAAAAACTTCTCCTTTCTTTGTGTTTGCCATTGTTGCTTATTTAGAAAACAAATTTCTTAATAATATTGAATATTAAAAAAATCAATCCATAATATTCAAAATATTTCTACCTTCGTTACAAATAAAACCACGTGAAATATACAATTCAAGCAATACTTTTGTTTTTCTTTTTAGGATTAACAAGTTGTTTACCAACTAAAACAGTTACTGAATCGAAAACTGTGACTCCAGAAATTAATGATTTGTCGGGTAAATGGAATATTGACGATGGAGGAGATTACATTATTTTTGAAGATGCAACGAAAAAAATGGTAATGAAAACGGTTTGCGGAATTATTACGGCTGATTATACCAAAATAGATCAAGCTATAATTTTTAATCATTTAAAACAAGTGAATTCTGATTGCGAAATTCCTCAAAATTTGATTCAAAATTTGCAAAAAACTGCATATTTTAAAGTAAAATCATCAAATCAAATTACTTTTTATGATGAAGCTCATCAAGAAAAGCTAACTTTGAAATTAATAAAGTAAATCGCCTAGAAAAATATATTATGCTTAGCATAATTTTTTATTAAATTTGTCTAAATTTCTAATGTTGAAGAAAATTTTAAGTTATCCGTTATCTATAATCTTTTATATTTTTTATGGATTAACGTTGTTGGTAATGCATGTTGTGCAATGGTTGTGCTACAATTTGGGAGGTTATGCTGCTCATCACAAAAGTGTAAAAGTGATGAATGGTCTTTTGGTTTTTTGGACAAGAATTTTGGGTACAACGTATACCTATAAAGGAAGAGAAAATTTGAAACAAAATGTACCATTGATTTTTGTGAGTAATCACCAAAGTATGTATGATATTTCTCCGTTGGAATATGATTTGGCTGATTATCATCCTAAGTTTATTTCGAAAATAGAATTGGGAAAAGGAATTCCCAGTGTATCGTACAATTTAACGCATGGAGGTTCTGCATTAATCGATCGTAAGAACGGAAAACAAGCAATAGAGGAAATAAAAAAATTAGCGCAATACATTCAGAAAAATAATTATTCAGCTATTATTTTTCCAGAAGGTACAAGAAGCAAAAATGGAGTACCAAAGGCTTTCAAAGAGAATGGATTGAAAGTTTTGACGAAATATGCTAAAGACGCTTATGTTGTTCCCGTTACGCTAAATAATACGTGGGAAATAGAAAAGTGGGGTAAATTTCCGATGTATTTGGGCGCGAAAGTAACGATACAATACCATAAACCCTTAAAAGTGAGTGAGTATAAGTTTGATGAAATATTCGAGCTTACCGAAAAAACTGTAAAAAGTAGTATAACCGCATAAAATAATTATATGTCAATAAAAAATGTTCGCCTGGAAGTAATGCAATTTCTTGAGAAAGATATTGATGCTTATATGGACAAATTCTTAGTTCCAGCCGATAAAATTTGGCAACCAACAGATTTTTTACCGAATTCTCAAACAGATTCTTTTTTTGATGAAATCAAAGAATTACAAGAGCTTTCGAAAGATTTGCCAGATGATTTCTGGATTACATTGATTGGTGATACCATTACCGAGGAAGCTTTGCCAACCTACGAATCTTGGTTGATGCAAATGGACGGTGTAGTAGATGAAGAAGGAAATTACCTAGAAAATGGTTGGGCAAAATGGATTCGCCATTGGACTGGAGAAGAAAATCGTCACGGTGATGTTTTGAATAAATTTTTGTATTTATCAGGACGTATCAATATGCGCGAGGTTGAAGTAACAACGCAACATTTGATAAATGACGGTTTCGACATTGGAACAGCTCACGATCCTTACAAAAACTTTGTTTACACAAGTTTCCAAGAATTAGCAACTTATGTATCGCATAATAATGTATCAGCAATTGCAAAAAAATACGGAGCGAAAAAATTGTCGCGCATGTGTAAAATTATTGCAGGAGATGAAATGCGTCACCATTTAGCTTACACAGAATTCGTTCGTCGTATTTTCGAAGTAGATCCTTCAGAAATGATGTTAGCTGTTCAACATATGTTCAAACTTAAAATTGTAATGCCAGCGCATTTCTTAAGAGCTTCTGGTGAAGAAAGAGGAACTTTGTTTGATGCGTTTTCAGATGCAGCGCAACGCATTAATGTGTACACAGCGTTTGATTACATCGATATTATGCGAAAATTAATTGAAGCTTGGCAATTAGATAAAATCTCTGGATTGAATGCTGAGGCTGAAAAAGCAAGAGATTATATCATGAAATTCCCAGATAGAATGGATAGAATTTCGCAACGTATTGTAATTCCTGAAGTAGGACCACAATTCAAGTGGTTAGTTCCTGCGACAGCTAAATAGAAAATCAATTTTATTAAGATGTATATCAAGATTGTTTTACTTTTTCTATTTATAATTTCATGTTCAAATATTGATAGGTTAAATTATCCATCTAATATTAATGAAATTAAAGAAGTTATATTAGAAAGACCTGATAGTAATTCAAATGGAAAATTTTCAGAAATAAAACAATTAAATGACAATCAGATAAAACAACTTTTAGTTATTTTAAATAAAGCTAAACAAATAGATTCTAAAAATTTTGATGAAGATTTTCAAATTATTTTTTCAACAGAGTCTGGAACTAAAAGAATTATGGTAAGGGGTAATAAAATTAAAAATTTTGATAGTAATAAAGTTTATCAAATACCGAATGTAGATTATTTGAATAATTTTTGAAAATCACATATAATCAAAATCATATAAAAAGAGGCAATTCAAAATCGAATTGCCTCTTTTTATTTAGTAACTTTAACCAACAAACAAATTATAAACAACTACTTATGGACGATTTTATTGCTGCCAGAAGTCAAATGGCGATGTCGCTTGCCTTTCACATTGTTTTTTCGTGTGTTGGAATGGTGATGCCGTTTATGATGGCAATCGCTCACTACAAATACCTCAAAACTAAAAACGAAATTTACAAAGGGTTAACCAAAGCTTGGAGTAAGGGAGTTGCAATTTTATTTGCTACGGGAGCAGTTTCTGGTACAATGCTTTCGTTTGAGTTAGGATTATTGTTTCCTAAATTTATGGAACACGCTGGACCAATTTTCGGAATGCCATTTTCGTTAGAAGGAACAGCTTTTTTTATTGAAGCCATTGCTTTAGGTTTTTTCCTTTATGGTTGGGACAAATTCAATAAATGGTTTCATTGGATTTGTGGTGTAATTGTAGGGATTAGTGGTTTAGCTTCAGGGATTTTGGTTGTTGCTGCAAATGCTTGGATGAATTCTCCGTCAGGTTTCGATTTTATAAATGGCGAATATTTAAACATAGATCCTGTAAAAGCTATGTTCAACGATGCGTGGTTTTCACAAGCGTTGCACATGACAATTGCAGCTTTTTGTGCGACTGGATTTGCGGTTGCGGGTTTACATGCTTATCTTATTTTGAAAGGTAAGAATGTAAATTTTCATCGCGAAGCATTCAAAATTAGTTCTGTTTTAGCGATTACAGCAGCAATGTTAGCACCTTTGAGTGGTGATATTTCGGCGAAAGATGTAGCAAAACGTCAACCGATTAAATTGGCTGCGATGGAAGCGCATTTCAAAACAGAAGAAAGTGCTTCATTTGTTTTGGGTGGAATAGTGGACGAATCAAAAGAAGAGATTAAATATGCGATAAAAGTTCCGGGTGTATTGAGTTTCTTGGTTCATTCAGATTTCAAAACACCTGTAAAAGGTCTAGAAGAATTTCCGAAAGATGAATGGCCGCCTGTGGCAGTTGTACATTATGCTTTTCAGATTATGATAACATTCGGAATGTTGATGATGGGAATAGCTGTTATTTATTTGATTGCGCAATTTTTTAAGAAAGATTGGCGAACAAAACGCTGGTTTTATAAATTGTTTATGATTGCGACACCTTTCGGATACATCGCTTTAGAAGCAGGTTGGACGGTAACAGAAGTCGGTCGTCAACCGTGGATTATTTACGGAATTATGCGAACGGTAGATTCCATCACGCCAATGCCAGGAATACAATATTCGTTTTACATTTTCACGTTTGTATTCATTACATTGTCCATTATTTTAGTGTTCTTAATGAATCGACAAATACAAATGGTTGCGAAGCTTTACGATCCAGAAGATCCAAATTATAAACCAGAAAAACATTAAGTATGATTTACGTAGTAATAGCATTTTTGTGGGTTGCCATCTGTTTATATTTAATTTTAGGTGGAGCAGATTTCGGTGCTGGAATTGTCGAATTATTCTCTGAAAAGAGTTACAAAAAACGTACGCAGAAGATTATGTACAATTCGATTGGACCTATTTGGGAAGCAAATCATATGTGGTTAATCATTGCCATTGTAATTTTGTTTGTCGGTTTTCCTAAGGTTTATGCAGATGTTTCTAATTATTTACATATTCCGTTAGTGATTATGTTGTTAGGAATCATAGCGCGTGGAACATCGTTTACGTTTAGAAATTATGATGCAATCAATGATAAATGGCACAATCTGTACGATGTCATTTTTACCTATTCAAGTGTTGTGACGCCTTTGTTTTTGGGAATAATTGCAGGATCTATCGTTTCAGGAAGTATTGATGATAATGCATTTTCGTTTCAAGATGCATATATATTTTCGTGGCTAAGTTGGTTTAATTTTTCAGTTGGAATTTTTACTGTTGTGATTTGTGCTTTCTTGGCTTCGGTTTATTCAATTCAAACTGTTAAAAACGAAGAAGATAAAGTGATTTTAAGAAAACGTGCGAAGCTTTATACAGCTTTAATTTTTGTTGCTGGTGCATTGGTATTTGCAGTTTCACTTTGGAAAAACATTCCATTATTTAGTTGGATAACATCAGAAATTTACGGTTATATCGCAATTGCAATTGCTTCAATTTCGATTGTATTATTACTTTCAGCCTTAAATAAAGCGAAGGATTCTTTGTTGAAAGTTTACGCAGGAATTATTGTGATGATGATTTTATTTGCGGCAACTTATTCGCATTTTCCAAATTTGGTATTATTTAAAGATGGTTCAACATTATCTTTATTAACAGATTACGGTGCGTTGAGTACGATAAATATGTTAGCTTGGGCATTATTACTCGGCTCGATATTTATTTTACCATTCTTGTTTTACTTGATTTATTCATTCAATCAAAAACAAAAAATATAAATATCCGTTCCAAATTTTATTACAAACATACTTGTTTGTAATGTTTGTCAAGAAGATTTTATTACAAACACATCTGTTTACAATCAACTGAGTCCTCGGGATAGGATAAACATAGCTGTTTGTAATTAACCGAGCCTTAGAAAAGAACAAGTGAATTTGATAAATGAAATAAATCTATTTAAATCTTTAGAACAAGGATGATAAGAGAAGAGCCTTATTTCAATTCGAAATAAGGCTCTTTTATTTTAATTATGTTTTGCTTGCCATTCAGCAATTTCTTGCTCATTCAGCAAACAAGAGTTTAATTCTTGTGTAACTTTTTCTTTATCCAAACCTTGTCCAATGAAAACAAGTTCTATCATTCGATCTCCCCATTCTTTCGACCATTTGGCTTCAATCGTTTTTTGATTAAATTGATACGCTGCAAACTGAATTCTTTCGTCATATGGCATCGAGCACCACCAAGCCCCCGCAGGATCAATTCGGATACTACCACCAGCTTGACTCAAGAAAATAGCTTCATCAGGACGATTTGCTAACCAAAATAAACCTTTTGAACGGTAAATTGTTGCTGGAAAATTATCATTCAAATAGGTTAAAAAACGTTCTGCATGAAATGGAATTTTTTGTCTGTAAACAAAAGAAGTCATTCCATATTTTTCTTCCAAATGATCGTGGTGTTCGTGTGTACAATGTTCGCCACATTCTTGATCATGGTCGTGATGATGGTGATGGTGATGTTCCTCTTTTTCTTGCTCTTCTAATAATTTTACCCAGGCGTCTATATCCTGAATTTTTTCGAAATCGAATAGATTGGTATTCAAAATTTCAGTTAATTCAACGTGAGAAAAACTTGCAGGAATTATTTTAGCAGAAGGATTTAATTTTGTCACAAACGCTTCAATATTCATCAACGTTTCTTCTTCAACCAAATCCATTTTATTTAGAATAATCACATTCGAAAATTCAATTTGATCGATTAAAAGATTTACAATCGGACGATTATCGTCTCTATTTTCTGTGAAACCACGATCAAAAACATCTTCATCAGTTCCTAAATTTTTGAAGAAATTATAAGCGTCAACTACAGTTACCAACGTATCTAAACGCGCAACTTTTGGCAAATCAATTTTACCATCTGGCGAAACAAAATCCAATGACTGCGCAATAGGACCTGGATCAGAAATACCAGAACTTTCGATAACCAAATAATCATATTTCCCTGATTGTGCCAACTTCTCTATTTCTACGATCAAATCTTCTCGTAATTCACAACAAACGCAACCGTTGCTTAATTCAACCAATTTTTCATCCGTTTGAATTAAATCATTTTCGCGAGAAACCATTTGCGCATCAATATTTACTGCGCCCATATCGTTCACGATAACTGCTACTTTTAGTCCTTTTTTATTGTGTAATATATGATTAAGAAGTGTCGTTTTTCCGCTTCCAAGAAATCCAGAAAGTACCGTTACAGGTAGTCTATTTTTCATAATTTATGCTTAAAAATATGCTACAAAGTTACGTTTTTATCACGCAAATTTTTGTGTAGAATCATCTATAAATTTTATAATGTTCTGTTAAGAATTTAATAATAAATCACTGTTAGAAAGATTTCTTTTATTTTTGTTCAAAATCAAATAAAATAATGTTTGTTTATAGTGTTATCACGTCAATAATTATTTCAATCGTACTTGAAATTTACCTGTATTATAATTTTAAAAAATTCATTCAAAATAAGTATATTCTTTTCGGGAATATGCTTTTGTGGTTACTTGTTTTGGGTAATTTTGGATATAATCTAATCTTTTTTGATCGTAATGTTGGTCAAACGCAAACGACAATGTGGGCAACAGGTTTGTTTATGTTGTTTGGTTTTCCTCGAATTATTTTGGTTCTATTTTTCTTGGTTCAAGATATTTTTAGAGGCTTTGGGTGGCTATTTAATCGTGCAACAAATCATCAAACAAAAGAAGATTCTTATTTACCTTCTCGTCGAAAATTTGTAATGATTTCTGGATTAATAGTAGCTTCAATACCTTTTTTTAGTTTGATTTATGGAATGACTTTAGGAAAATATAATTTCAAGGTAATCAAGAAAAAATTGGCATATCAACGTTTACCAAAATCGTTTGATGGTTTCAAGATTTTACATATAACGGATATTCATTCGGGAAGTTTGGACAATCGTGAGAAAATAGAATATGCAGTGGATTTAATTAATCAACAAGAGTTTGATATACTATTGTTTACGGGTGATATTGTGAATAATTTTCATTGGGAAATGGACAAATGGTACGATGTTTTTTCTAAAATAAAACAAGCGCCGCACGGAAATTTTGCAGTGCTAGGAAATCATGATTATGGAGAATATTCGGATTGGAAAACGGAGGAAGAAAAGCAAGATAATTTTGAGAAAATTAAAGCGATTTTCCCTAAGATTGGAATGAAATTATTATTGAATGAAAACCGATTTATTACAAAGAATGGTGAAAAAATTGCATTGATTGGCGTTCAGAATTGGGGAACACGATTTAAGAAATTAGGTGATATTGATGCAGCTTCGAATTATGTAAATACAGAAGATTTTAAAATTGTGATGTCTCATGATCCTTCGCATTGGAATGAGATATTGAAAAATCATCCGAAACATTTTGACTTGACTTTGTCTGGACATACGCATGGAATGCAATTAGGAATTGAAGTTCCGAAAATTGGTTTGCGTTGGAGTCCGGCGCAATATGTGTATCCGCAATGGGCAGGTTTTTATGATTTTGAAGGAAAGATTATCAATGTAAATCGCGGATTTGGTTATCATTTTTACCCAGGAAGAGTAGGTGTTTGGCCAGAAATAACATTAATAGAGTTGAAATCAGTATAAAGTATTAGGAAAAAGCAATCAAAGTTTTTGATTGCTTTTTTGATGTATATCAATTCTGATAACAGATTTTTATCGGATTATTGTCATAAAAAAAGAAATAATATGAATGAAGAATTAATTCCTTTACAGGTTGTAAAAAATGAATCAGCTTTTCGTTTTGAGCTGAATGTAGACGGATACATCGCTTTTATAGATTATAAAGAAGAAGATGATATTATCAATTGATTCATACCGAAGTTCCTGAAGAATTAGGAGGAAAAGGCGTTGCTGCTGCTTTGGTTGAAAAAACATTGGTTTATTTGGAGGAACATAAAAATCCTTTGTTTCCGTATTGTCCTTATGTATATGCCTACATCAAGAAACATCCGGAATGGAAACGAATTGTTCATCCTAAATTCTCTAACTATAACGAATTGTAATCGGTTAACGAATGAGATTATTACAAGAAATGCGACCTTAATCAGGTCGCATTTCTTGTAATATTTTTGAAAAGCAATTTATTTAAGCTTTGTGATGATCATCATCGTGTGTATATGTTTGCTCAATTGCGACGTGTCCTTCCCATTTATCAACTGCAACAGTCGATAAAGCATTTCCAAGAACATTCGTCATCGAACGAGCCATATCACAGAAATGGTCGATTGGTAAAATCAATGCGATTCCTTCTGGTGGAATTCCAAACATCGAACAAGTTGCAACCACTACAATTAATGAAGCTCTTGGCACACCTGCAACACCTTTTGAAGTAAGCATTAAGACTAATAACATCAAAATTTGTTTCTCGATCGGCATGTGAATTCCATAAACCTGCGCGATAAATAGCGACGCGAACGTCATGTACATCATCGATCCATCTAAATTGAAGGAATATCCGAGCGGTAAAGTAAACGAAATAATTTTCTTTTGAGCCCCAAATTTTTCTAATTCTTCAACTAATTTTGGGAATACAGCTTCTGATGAAGTTGTAGAGAAAGCGATTAATAATGGCGCTTTGATGTGTCTTAATAAGTCGATTACTCGTTTTCCTAAGATGAAATATCCAACCAAAATTAAAACAGCCCAAAGAAGCAAAATACCAATTACGAAGGCGATTAAATATTTAACATAAAGTAAGAATATACCGAATCCGTACGTTGCAATAGCAGCAGAAATAGTTCCTAAAACTCCTAATGGCGCAGTCCACATTACATATCCAACCATGATTAAAACGATATGCGAAATTTTATCTAACGCTTTCGTAATCATTTCGCCTTCTTTTCCATAAGCTGCCATTGCGACACCAAAGAAAATAGAGAAAACAACGATTTGTAAGATTTCATTTGTTGCAAATGATTCGAAAACAGATTTAGGAATCATATGTGTAATGAAATGTTCTAATGTAAGCGAAGCTTGACCTTTTAATAAATCTTGAGCAGAACTTGAATCGATTTCAATATTCAATCCTTCTCCAGGTTTCATTACATTGATAACAATAGCACCAATCACCAAAGAAGTAAGTGAAGCTGTGATAAACCAACCCATTGCACGTCCACCAACACGTCCAACCATTTTCATATCACCCATTTTAGCAATACCAACTACTAATGTTGAGAAAACTAAAGGCGCAATAATCATCTGAATAAGACGAATAAAAATAGTACCAAGAAGTTTTATGTTAGTCGAAAATGTTTTAATAAATTCTGGCGAGGTATTATAATGTACATATCCTCCAAGCGCAACCCCGATAAGAAGGGCAATAATAATAGCTATAAAAAGTTTATTGTTTTTCATTATGCGATTTTAAACTTTTCCAAAACTACTATTTTTTAGCAAATTATTAAGAATATAAATCAATTTATACACCAAATAAAATATAAAACCCTTTGTATGTAGTATTTATAAAGGGTTTTCTTTATAGTGTATTGTGTACTATTCTGGCTGTTTGAACGGAATTTCTTGATTTAAAATCTCTTCAATTAATGTTGACATTGGCGCGTTAGAATTCTCGACAATCGAATAATCGATGGTTGTATTTTTATCAACCGAAAGTTTAATTAAATCTTTATTTGGAAATTTGATCGGATAAATACACAATTCAATGTCTTTATTTAGATTTTTTTTGTCTGCATAAAATAAATGAGCATAGAAAATTAATTGCAATTGTTTGGCTTTATCTTCTTTTTTGTAAACGGTTTCTATTTCTTCGGTTTTAACCGAAATATCTTTCGCATAACCAGTTTTGTAATCAATAATTCGAGTTTGATTATTGACAGAATCAATTCTATCAATCACCCCTTTCAGTTTTACAATTTTGCCATTTGTAAGTGTAAAATCAACTTCGAGCTTGCTCTCCAAAGCTCGAATAACAAATTCATTTTCTTTTGCAGTAGTTGTATCTTTAGACAAAACGCCATCTACAATTCGCTCTGCAATTTTATAAATCAAATAATTTGGTCCTTTATCTAAATGCCCATCTTTATATTCTTTGCTAAAATGTTTTTGTAAGGTTTTATCTTTTATTTTTTCGATATTTTTGAAATCATTTTCATGCAAAATATGTCCAATATAAGGCGTGTACAAATCCTCTAAAGCTCCGTGTACAATGTTTCCTAACGTTCTTGCGCTTACAATTTCTTCGGCTTCTTCGACTTCATTTACATTAAAAACACGTTGTTCATAAAAATCTAACGGATTGCGTAAATATGTCGAAAGTGAAGAAGGTGAAATTCCATATTCAGCCCAATTTTGAAGTTTAGCCATTGTTTCGTCAGTTTTAGGAACAATGATTTCTTTCAAAGGTTTTGTAACAAAACTTGGAGCAGCAAAAGTTTCTTTCACTTCGTGATTACTTTCAAATTTGATTTGAGCCAAAAAGCGAGATTTTTCTCCAGAACCCATTCCGTCAGCTTCGGTATCGTACACGAAATAAGCGTTTTTCGCACGCTGAATCAAACGATAAAAGTGATATGCATAAATCGAATCATTTTCGGTAAATGTATTCAATTTCATTTGTTTGCGAATGTCATACGGAATAAATGTATTGTTTTGTCGTCCCAAAGGCAAAATTTCGTCATTCACAGAAGTCATGATAATATTATCGAAATTCAATAAACGAGTTTCCAATAATCCCATCAATTGTAAACCTTTCAAAGGCTCTCCAATAAAGGAAATTGTCTCGGAAGAAACGATTTTATTGTACAATAAAAACAAGGTTCTGTAATCTTTGATATCATCAACACTCAACAAATTTTCGTGCAATTGATTGAAAACTTTTTTGAAAAAGAACAAATATTCTTTTGTCAACAAATCGTTCATCGAAGGATGATGCAGTAATTCGTCTGTCCAATTTTTTAGATGATGAATAAATTCAGTGATGCTTTTCGGAATATGAAAAATAGATTTAAAGATTGATTCTCTTAAGGCATTTTGAATCGAATTTTGAGAATTAAATATTCTATTTTGTAAACGAATATCACCGATTAATCTTCGACTTTCTTCTGTGCTAAAAAGAGATAATGTTTTATTTTCAAGAATTTGTAAGACATTTTTGAAATAAAACATGGTTCCTTTTCCTAACTTCTCCCGATTCATTTGCAACTCAAAAATTGATTTGAAAAATTGCGCTAACGGAACAGAACGTAACGGAATTCCCATCGAAATGTTGAGATGTGTGATATTTTCGGGCAACGAATTGAGAATTGCTGGTAAAATAGATTCATCAGCCAAAATCAACGCGGTATTTTTTATCTCATCTTCGTTGAGATTTCTAATTAAATCTGCAATATATTTTGCTTGTCCAACTTGTTTTGCAACACCAATTGTCTGTAAATTTTTTGGTCTCGAAAATTCATCAACCACCCAATTGATAGGTTTTATTTTTTCTTTGTATTTTCTTAGAAAAGAACCAGCTTCTTGATTCGGATTTTCGTAATAATATTTATCTGCATCCCAATATAAAGTGGCTAATTTTTCTTTTTCTAATCGAAAAATTAGTGCTTGTTCTGCTTTTGTCAAGGCATTAAAACCAGCAAAAACATAATGTGAAGTTCTGTTTTCGACAATCTCTTCAACCTTTTCACTTGCGATTCTAAAAACCATCCCAGCATAACCTTCTTTCGAATCCAACAGATCTTGTTGTAATTGAAAATATAATTTTGAAACAATTCCCCAAAACGTTAAGTGATTTTGAATGATTTCATTTTTCCCAATCTCAATTTTTCCATCTCCCCATTGACTAATTCGTTCTACCGAAATCAAATAGTCTAAAACTTTATGCGCAGGTTGCAAAGAAGCATCGATATCATCGAAATCTTTCAAAACAGTTGGTCCCCATTTGATAAAATCTTCGAAAGAATCAGGCTTGTCAACGATTTTTTTATAGGCTTGATACGCTTTGAACCATAGATTAATTCCAGAAATAATTTCTAAACCAGAAAGTTCGCTCATCAATTCTTCGATACTTTTCATTTGTGGAAGAATGATATTTTGCGCTTGACGCTGAAATTCTTGTTTGAAGAATAACATGGGACGTTTTCCTGGTAAAACTAAAGTGGTGTTGATAAAGTTTTTTTGATTTTGGACTAAATCTTTTACAACATTTTCTATGAATTGAGCCATTTTGAAATTTTCTTTCGTTGAGTTGTTGTAAAAGTAAGGATTTTGAGAGACAATTCGTGGCGTTGAATTATTTTACTTCTTGAACTTTTTCTTGAAATAATTTTTCAAAAGTTTCAGTGATTTTATCCTCAGACATTTTTGTAGCAACAAAATATAATATGAATCCAAAAAATAACATCGGAATAGAAATTAAAGGTAAAAAATTATGAATTCCATTAGTAATAATTTGAAAAAGTGAGATTATAAAAAATAAAGTCACAATACTTATCCAAACAATGAAAAATATTGAAACAAAAGAGTTTAATTCTAAATTGTAAACAATAGTGGTTTTATTGTCGTTGGTATTGAAATGACCAATAATTTGAGGATTAAAACTATTTCGTCCGCTAATCGTTTTCATCAAATTGAAATGATCTTTATAAACTATCCCTTCAAATTCATATTTACTTTTAGAAAAACGAATTCTTTTTTCTTCTGTATTATCATTCAGTATTTTAAAAACTTCTTGATCAGAAAGATTTGTCGTTATTTGATATGTTTTATTTTTGAAAAGCATAAGTTAAATATATAAAAAAAGCGACTAAAAATATTTAGTCGCTAATATAATATTGAAAAAACAAATTCTTATTTAATCACTCCTAATTCTTTACCAACTTTTGTAAAAGCAGCAATTGTATGATCTAATTGCTCTTTTGTATGTGCAGCTGATAATTGTACACGAATACGTGCTTTGTCGCGAGGAACAACAGGGAAAAAGAATCCGATTACATAAACACCTTCATCTAATAATTTGTCTGCCATTACTTGAGATAATTTTGCATCATACAACATAACAGGTACAATTGCAGCATCACCTTCTGGAATATCAAAACCAGCAGCAACCATTTCTTTGCGGAAATATTCAGCATTCCACATTACTTTATCACGTAAAGTTGTGTCATTTTCTAACATTTCTAACACTTGCAAAGCAGCGCCAACGATTCCAGGAGCTAAAGAGTTAGAGAATAAATATGGACGAGATTTTTGACGTAACATTTCGATTACTTCTTTTTTACCAGAAGTAAATCCACCCATTGCACCACCTAAAGCTTTTCCTAAAGTAGATGTAATGATGTCTACACGTCCCATTACTTCGTTGTGCTCATGTGTTCCACGTCCAGTTTTTCCAATAAAACCAGTTGCGTGAGAATCATCAACCATTACCAAAGCATCGTATTTATCAGCTAAATCACAAACACCTTTTAAGTCTGCAACGATACCATCCATAGAGAAAACTCCGTCTGTTACAATAATTTTGAAACGATGATTTTTTTCTGAAGCTACAATTAATTGAGCCTCTAAATCAGCCATATTATTGTTTTTATAACGATAACGAGCAGCTTTACATAAACGAACACCATCAATAATAGAAGCGTGGTTTAATTCATCAGAAATAATAGCATCTTCTTCTGTAAACAAAGGCTCAAAAACACCACCATTTGCGTCAAAAGCAGCAGCATATAAAATCGTATCTTCCATTCCTAAGAAATTAGCGATTTTTTTCTCTAATTGTTTGTGTACATCTTGCGTACCACAAATAAAACGAACCGAAGACATTCCGTATCCGCGGTCATCTAACATTTTTTGAGAAGCTGAGATAACGTCTTTATTATCAGATAATCCTAAATAGTTGTTCGCACAAAAATTAAGTAATGTTTTACCATTTTCTAATGTAATTTCTGCACTTTGAGGAGAAGCAATGATGCGTTCTTTTTTGAATAATCCTTGTTCTTCTAAATCATTCAATTGCGTTTGTAAGTAGTTTTGAAATTTATCGCTATACATAATAAATCACTTTTTGTTTTGATATGTTTCATACAAATATAAATGTTTGCGGGCATATTTTTCGTATTTTTGTGAGACATAAAAAATAATAAACAGTGTTTCTAATCATCATATTTAGTTTTCAGTTCTATTTCTTAGCAAAATTTTTCAAAAAGGATAAATTAAAAACGGTTTTATCAGCAGTAGGATTATACATAGCGGGTGAGATTGCTTTTTCTTTTGTATTTGTTTTATTGTTTGCTTCAGGAATTATTGATATCGGTGTTAATTTTAATAGTTCATCTATGGATAATTTGATGGAAAATAGCCTTAAAATGAATAAATTTTTGGCCGAAAATTATGTGTCAATTGCTGTACAAGTCTTTTTATACATTGGTATCGGAATGTTTTATTACAATTCATTAAAGCGTAAATGGACATTGCAAATGTTAGAAGTCGAAATTGATAAACGTAAAGATGAAATTCTACAAAATTTAGAAGTTAATCAAAAAATAAATCCAGTAAAATTGGACGTTTATCCTCATTTTCACACTATTAATGAGAAAAACATTCATTTAGTTCAACCTTTGGCAAATGAGATTTGGAACGAATGTTACAAGGATTTGTTATCACAAGATCAAATCAATTATATGATTGATATGATGTATAATACTGATAAAGTAAACGAAGGAATTGTAAATGGAGATGTTTGGGAAATCCTGAAAATTGATAATGTTCCGTCTGGTTATTTGCATTACAAATTAGATGAAAATAATACTGTTTTCTTATCCAAAATTTACTTGAAAGAGTCTAATCAAACCAAAGGAATTGGACAATTGATGTTGAATAGAGTTGTAGATTATGCGCGAGAAAAAGGAGCAAAAGCTGTTCATTTAACGGTGAATAAACACAATGCGAAAGCAATTCGTTTTTATGAGAAAAATGGTTTCAAGAATATGGAATCAAAAACATTTGACATTGGAAATGGATATATTATGGATGATTATATTTATCAGAAATCCATTTAAAAATAAGGTTTTAATCAAAATATAAAGTCATTACGGTTTGTAATGGCTTTTTTATGTTGTAAACAAAGTGTCTAGAACCAAGCTGACTTAATTCGTAATGTCGTGAGGTTGATTTAGTTTTTAAAGTGATGAGAAGCTGAATTGAATTCAACTTGAAATTCTCCCTTAATTTATTATTGAAAATAGATCTTAATTTATCGAAGTTATATTGAACTTGTTTCAATATCGCATCTAGAGTTTAGAAATGTTAATTCTTAATATAAAACAAAAAGGACTTCAATAAGAAGTCCTTTTGTTATTTTTCTCTTTCGATTACGTATTTCACCATTGTTTCCAATGAATTTCGAAATTCACTTTCGGGAAATTCGTATAGTATATCTAAAGCCTCTTGGCTATATTGTTTCATCATTTTTTGCGTGTACTCAATTCCGCCGTGATCTTTCACATACTGAATAATTTCGCGTACACGTTTTTTGTCATTGTTGTAACGTTTTACCGAATTAATTAACCATTTTTTGTCTTTTTCATTCGCTGTGTTAATTGAATAAATCAACGGTAACGTCATTTTTTGTTCTTTGATGTCAATTCCGACAGGCTTTCCAATTGCATTAGAAGTGGTATAATCAAACAAATCATCTTTGATCTGAAAGGCAATTCCAACCAATTCACCAAAGCGATGCATTTTCTTCGCTACTTCTTCCGAACAACCAACAGAACGCGCACCAGCTTCACAACAAGCTGCGATAAGCGTTGCCGTTTTCATTCGAATAATCTCGAAGTATACATCTTCTGTAATATCAAGTTTTCGCGCTTTTTCGATTTGCAATAATTCACCTTCCGAAATTTCCTGTATCGCAACCGAAACAACTTCAAGTAAATCGAAATCTTTGTTTTTAGTCGAAATAATTAAGGTCTTTGATAAAAAATAATCTCCCACCAAAATAGCTACTTTGTTCTTCCAAATCGCATTAAGTGAAAAGAAACCACGACGCAATGTACTATCATCCACTACATCATCGTGTACCAAAGTTGCGGTGTGAATAAGCTCGATAAAAGAAGCTGCACGATAGGTACGTTCTTGTACTTCGCCATTTAATTTTGCAGTTAAAAATACAAACATCGGACGCATTTGTTTTCCTTTTCTACGCACGATATAATTGGAAATACGGTCAAGAAGCGAAACATTACTCTTCATCGATTCGAAGAATTTCTGTTCAAACAATTTCATTTCCTCCGCGATCGGAGCTTTAATCAAATCTACCGTGTTACCCAAAATTTAGTTTTTTAATTCGTAAAATTATTGATGCAATGTACAACCTGTTTTGCATAGAATCCTTTATAATTAAATTCCTCTCCGCTAAAACAAATTTTGTTTTCGGTTGGCAAAACTGAAATACCTTCCAATTGTCCCAACTGTGTCGTGAAGCCCAAAGGTAAACTTATTTTTTTAACTTGAGAAGTGAAGAATAACTGATTGTTATCTTTTGGCAAATCAAACCAACTGATAAACGTTAACGCTTCTTTTGTGTAGCCTAACAGATAAACTCCTTTGGTAGAACTATTTACATCAGCATCGATATAAGCAGCAGTTACAGCGTAATTTGTAGGAAAAGTTTCTAACTTTTTGGCTGCGTGTTTTTTAGAAGAGTCAATAGGAACAACATAATGAGACGTTGACATATTTGACCATTCTTTTGTAAAAATATGCAATTGATTTTGGTAGACAAAAAATGCTTCTGCGTCCCAATTTGTCGTCATATTTTTGAACTGAAAAGTTTCTTGATCTGGATAATAAAATTCTATTTTTTCAGCTTTTAATTGCTGATAAGATTTTGAATAATCGATGTTTGATTTCTGGATAAAATAAATGGCTAAATCTTTTCGTTTGCCCAAATTATTTCCAAAATCAGCAAAATAAATTCGATTATCATCCGAAGACATTTCTTCCCAATCGATATTTGGAGCATTTGTGATGAAAATAGTATTGATAATTTTACCTGTTTTTGCATCAAAACGATACAATTCTGGTTTGGAATCAGAATCGTTTAAACCCCAAAAAGAAGCCACATTTTTATCTTCTTTTTCATATTCTAAAGTCGAAATTTCGTTCAAAGTAGGCGGTAAGTTGATACTTTCCATTTTATAATCATCAATAGAAATTGTATCGATGTTTTCTACTATTTGCGCGAAAGAGAATTTA
Organism: Empedobacter sp. UBA6305; assembly: GCF_002440405.1. Classification (NCBI taxonomy): domain Bacteria; kingdom Pseudomonadati; phylum Bacteroidota; class Flavobacteriia; order Flavobacteriales; family Weeksellaceae; genus Empedobacter; species Empedobacter sp. UBA6305. The sequence continues at coordinate 28,654 of NZ_DJTP01000002.1, forward strand.
GTCAGAATCAAAAATAAAAATATGGCTAAATATTTCATTTGATTATGTTTTAATCATTTCCAGTTTTATTGGCTAATTGTCCGCAAGCTGCATCAATATCTTTTCCGCGACTACGACGTACATTTACCACAATATTGTTGGATTCTAAAGCTTTGATATAATTGTTAACTGCTTCTTCTGATGCTTGTTTGTAGATTCCGTCATCAATCGAATTATATTCGATAATATTCACTTTAGAAGGAATTTTTCGACAGAATTTTACCAATGCATCGATATCTTCTTTTTTATCATTAACACCGCCCCAAACAATATATTCGAACGTAATTCGTAAACCTGTTTGTTGGTACCAATATTGAAGACTATCCATTAAATCCGTCAACGGAAATTTAACAGAAAAAGGCATAATCACATTACGAACTTCTTCTCGAGCCGAATGTAAAGATACCGCAAGGTTAACACGTAAATCTTCGTCAGCCAGTTTTTCAATCATTTTAGGAATTCCCGAAGTAGAAACTGTAATTCGTCTTGGAGCCATTCCTAGTCCTTCTGGCAATGTGATTTTTTTGATGGCAGAAATTACTTCGTTATAATTTAACAAAGGTTCTCCCATTCCCATAAATACGATATTGCTTAAAGGACGATTGAAATAACGTTTACTTTCTTCATCGATAATCACAACTTGATCGACGATTTCGGCAGCTGTTAAGTTACGCATACGTTTTAATTGCGCTGTTGCACAAAAAGTACAATCCAAGCTACAACCAACTTGCGAAGAAACGCATGCAGTTGTGCGAGAATCAGTCGGAATTAAAACAGATTCCACAACGTTACCATCATGAAGTTTAACCGCATTCTTGATGGTTCCGTCGTTAGATTTTTGTAGAAGATCAACTTCAACAGGTTGAATTTGGAAAGATTCTCCCAATTGCTCACGTAGAGCTTTTGAGATATTCGTCATGTCATCAAATTGATGCGCATTCTTTTTCCATAACCATTCGTACACTTGTTTTGCGCGGAATGATTTTTCTCCAATCTCTTTGAAATAATCTTCAATCTCAGCTTGTGAAAGCTTTCGTATATCTTTTTTTGTTGTACTCAAACTTGTCTTATAAGATTAACATTGCATCTCCGTAAGAGTAGAATTTGTATCCTTCTTTTACAGCTTCGTTGTATGCTTTCATTGTTAAATCGTGTCCAGCAAACGCAGAAATCATCATGATTAATGTAGATTTTGGTGTGTGGAAGTTTGTAATCATACAATTTGCAATAGAGAAATCGTATGGTGGGTGAATAAATTTGTTCGTCCAACCATCAAATGCATTTAAATGACCATCTGCAGAAACAGAAGATTCGATAGAACGCATAGAAGTTGTACCAATAGCACAAACTTTTTTCTTCTCGTCAATTGCACGATTTACAAGATCAGCAGATTCTTGAGGAATAATAACTTGCTCAGACTCCATTTTGTGTTTAGATAAATCTTCAACCTCTACAGCTTGAAAAGTTCCTAAACCAATGTGTAATGTTAATTCAGCAAAATCAACACCTTTAATTTCTAAACGTTTTAATAAGTGTTTAGAAAAGTGTAAACCAGCTGTTGGTGCAGCAACAGCTCCTTCGTGTTTTGCATAAATTGTTTGGTAACGCTCTGCATCTTCTGGTTCAACATCACGTAAAATATATTTTGGAAGTGGAGTTTCTCCTAATTCTTTCAATTTTGCACGGAATTCTTCGTAAGATCCATCAAATAAGAAACGTAAAGTACGTCCACGAGAAGTTGTATTGTCAACAACCTCTGCAACTAATGTATCATCATTATCGAAGAATAATTTATTTCCGATACGAATTTTACGCGCTGGATCAACCAAAACATCCCATAAACGAGTCTCAGCATCTAATTCTCTTAGCAAGAAAACTTCGATTTGAGCACCAGTTTTCTCTTTGTTACCCATCAAACGAGCAGGGAAAACTTTCGTATTGTTACGAATCATTACATCTCCTTCGTCGAAATACTCGATAAGATCTTTAAATTGTCTATGTTCAATTTCTCCGGTGTCACGGTGAACAACCATTAAGCGAGCTTCGTCTCTGTTTTCAGAAGGGCGATCTGCTAAAAGTTCTTCAGGTAAAGTAAAGTCGAAATCGGAGGTTTTCATTTTCATAATTGTACAATTTTTTGCAAATATACGATGTCAGATACCCCTTTGTCAAGTGAATTGAGGTATTTTATGAAATTGCTAACGTTTAAATGTTTATTTTTGACGAAAGACTTATAGATATTATCAAGTTTTTTAATACTTATTTGAAAAATAAAATGAAAACGAAACTACTATTACTATCAATGTTTTTTACATTTTTTAGTTGTAATAAATCCGAACAAAAAATTGAAGAATCTGCTGAAATAGAAAAGATTGATTCTGTTGCAAAAAAAGAATCACCAGAATCAGAAATTCCGAAAGAATTGATAAAAGCACCAGATTTTTCTTTGGCTGATATCAATGGAAAACGATTTGACTTATCAGATTTCAAAGGAAAATATGTCTACATGGATATTTGGGCAACATGGTGTGGACCTTGCAAAGTTCAAATTCCTTTTATGAAAGAATTGGAAAAACAATTTCATAATGCACCAATTCATTTTGTAAGTGTTTCTTTGGATAAATTAGAAGATAAGCCAATTTGGGAAAAAATGGTGAGAGAAAATCAGATGTCTGGTGTACAGTTATTTGCAGGAAGAGAAGATAATTTTGGTTTTGATTATAAGATAGAATACATCCCGACTTTTATTATTTTAGATAAAGAAGGAAATATTATGATTGATCGCGCGCCTGCACCGATGGATTATCAAACAAGAGAAATCAATCAACAATTGGTTGATATTCTCAAAATGATGAAATAAAAAAAGCTTCCATTTGGAAGCTTTTTTTTATTATTGAGCTCATTATGCTCTAACTTTTGTTTTCAAATTAATACGTTGACCAATTTTAGGTTGTTCACCTGGTTCCATACGATTTAGTTTATATAGGTTGTTTACTTTTACACCAAAACGTTGCGAAATCGTGTACATATCATCACCTTCTTGTACTTTGTATGAATAATCAGAACCTTTTGTTTTCTTTTTTCCGAAAAATACAATTTGTCCATCTTTCAATTTAGAACCCATTTGTATTTCATTGAAATTCGCAATATCCGAAGGAACTTTGTTGTATGTTTTAGAAATAGTCGCAATTGTTTCTCCCGCTTGAGCAACAATATAAGGAATATTATTCTTGTGATTTTTAATGCGAGTTGTAGGATTTTGAGGACGAGTTTCGTAAGCAATTGTTTTGTTATTTACACTAGGCTCATTTTTCTCTATACTATTATTATTTGGTTGATAAGACGCTAATGCAATTTCTTCTTTGATTGTTTTAGATTCTTTTTTCGTTTTAGATTTTGACGAATTATTTGCCAACATCATATCATCCTGATTGTTGTATAAGGTATACAATTTTGCATAAACTTCTTCTGGAGAAATCTTATCAAATTGATCTAAATTATATTTTTCAATTCTCGAAATTAATTTTGAAGCATATTTTGGATCAGTTGCATAGCCAGATTTTTTCAGACCATTTGCCCAAGCATTATAATCTGTCGGATCTAAAATAAACAAAGCTTTGTAATATGGTCTTAACGCTAAAAATTTAGAATGATCTCTATAACTTTCTTCAACTGAAGTATATTTTCTAAAACATTCACCTTTCGCATCATCATCGTGATAAATACGAGGTTTATCCAACGACCATTCTTCAGGACCTTTACATTTTATTCCAAAATGATTATTGGCTTGATCGGCTAATTTACTTTGTCCGCCTCCAGTTTCCAATAATCCTTGTGCTAACGTAATACTTGCCGGAACTTTGTAAAGTTGCATTTCTTCAACAGCTAAAATAGCATGTTTTCGAATGTAAGTTATGTCTCTACTTTCTTGTGCTTGCGTCGAAATCGTCAACACTAAGCTAAAAACGTATAACAATTTTTTCATTCTATAATATTTTTGTTCTTCTTCTTTAAAAGTTTGTTCATTCCTTCAATTCCTTGCAATCCGCCTGTATGAACCAAAAGAATTTTAGAATTATCACTAAAATAATGATTTTTAATTAATTGAAAAATACCAAAAACCATTTTTCCAGTGTAAATAGGATCCAATTGAATATGGTTAATTCGCTTGAAATCATTTACAAAAGTAATTAATTCATCCGAAACTTTCCCATATCCGCCAAAATGATAATCATTAAAAATAGTAAAATTGGTTTTATTTGTCAATTTTTCGATTTCATTTTGGATAAAATCTCCCTTTAAACTCGGAAAACCTAAAATTTTTTGATGAGGTTTCGAACTTTCAATCAATCCAGCAATTGTTCCGCAAGTTCCGATTGCCGAAGCAATAAAATCATATTCGAAACAATCATCGTACAGAATTTCTTCGCAACCTTTTATAGCAAAATCATTTGTGCCTCCTTCTGGAATAACGTAAGTGTTTGGATATTTAGTGTTTAAATGATTAATAAATTCTACTTCATCTTTTTTTCGATAATCTTCTCTGGAAATAAAATGCAATTGCATTCCACATTTTTGAGCAAAACGTAACGTAGGATTTTCATCGATTTTATCACTTAATTCTTCTCCACGAATTATACCGATAGTTTCGAAATGATGAAGTTGACCAGCTGCCGCCGTTGCTGCAATATGATTGGAAAAAGCGCCACCAAATGTTATCAATTTCTTGAAACCAAGTTTTTCAGCTTCAATAAAATTATATTTCAGTTTTCGGTATTTGTTTCCAGAGATTTCTGGATGAATCAAATCTTCTCTTAATATAGAAAGTTGAATATTTTGAGAAGTTAAATGTTTGATGTCAATGTTTTGAATTTGAGCTTTAAAATCGTTCCAAATCATTTAGATATATTTTAGAAAATTTTAAAATTTTCGTTTTTTTAAATAATTCAAATTGTGTTCGTTTGCATAAGCTTCACGCTCAAAACTAATATTGCGATATGCTTTGTGTTGATCGCGATATTGAATCAATCGAATGGCATATTCAATAAAATAAAAAGGATAGAAAAAAACGACCAAAAGTTCGAGTTGTTGAATGATATGAATGGTTTCGTGATTGATTAAAACTTCATCATTTTTCAGTTTTTTATCTCTCAAAAAAATGAAAGGAAAAATGGTAATTCCAATAAAATTCTTTCGGAATAAATGACGCAAAACAACTACAAACATGATTTAGGTAATTCGATTTTATTGCAAAATTAATCAATCTGAAAAGATATTGATTTAAAAAGCGTTAAAAAGCGTAAATTTAGAAGAAGTTTCGCAAATAATTATCATACCAAAATTAATGATAGTTTATAGATAAAAGTTGTAAATTCACAGCGTTAGAAATGAAAAAGTTTGAAGAAGGAGATTATTATTTATCTCCAGAAGGTTTCAGAATATTTACTGAACAATATCTAAAAAAAAGAGGGTATTGTTGTAAAAGTGGATGCAAACATTGTCCGTATGGATACGATAAAAAAACAGATAAAATAAAGAATAAGAAATAATTATATGAAAATAACATCAACAGTTTTAGCTTTGTTAATAGGAAGTTGTGCTTTTGCTCAAATGAAATTTCCCGCGGTAAGTTCTCATGCTGAAGTTGAACAAAAAGTAGGTTTAACAGAATTTGAAGTTGAATATAATCGACCAAATGTAAACGGAAGAAAAGTATTTGGAAAATTGGTACCGAATGGAGAAGTTTGGCGAACTGGTGCGAATGAAAATACGGTCATCAAATTTGATAAACCAATCAAAGTGAATGGACAAGAGTTGGCTGCTGGCGAATATGCGTTGTATAGCATTCCGAATAAAGAGGAGTGGGAGGTAATTTTTTACAAAGACACGAAAAACTGGGGAAATCCGAAAGAGTGGAAGGAGTCGAATATCGCTTTGAAAGTGAAAGCTCCGTCAACAAAATCGATGAACAAGACAGAAACGTTTGAGATTCGTTTTACAAATGTGACGCAAAAATCAGCGAATTTGGTATTAGCTTGGGATAACACAACGGTTGTTTTGGATATTGAAACGAATACAATTAACGAAGTTTTAAAAATGATTGGAGATCAATTGAATGAAAATTCTTCTGCAAGAGATTTTTACAATTCAGCAAACTTCTATTATTCGAATAAATTGGATCGAAATCAAGCGTTGAAATGGGTTAATACAGCTTTAGAAAAAGATGCAAATGCGCCAGATTATTACAAAGAATTGAAAGTTAATTTGGAAAAAAATAAATATTAATTAAAAATCCCTTCAAAAATTTTTGAAGGGATTTTTTTATTGAGTAATATTCTTCTTTAAGATAATTTGTAGGTAAGAAAACATCAACGCAGTTGACCAGCCTACCATCATAATTCCGTTTATAGCTTCTAATCCAGCCATAATTTTCCATTCGCTATCAATCACAACATCACCGTAACCAACGGTTGTAAAAGTGATTAATGAAAAATAGATTGCTTCTTGAAAACTATATAAATTGTCAATATTTGGATTGAAATAAAAAGTAGCCGCCCAAATTGTACATTGTGCACCGTGCAATAAAGTCAAGAAAGATACTGAAATTGCCATTTGCCAAAGCACTTCACTAAACGTTAATCGTTGTTTTTTGAGATTATATTTATGTAGATATTTTAGCGAATAAACCGTAACAGTTGATTGTAAAATAACATTTACACAAATAATCAATACGCCAAAACATATAATTAGAAACATATTTTTATCAATTATAGATGAGTACAAAAATGTAAAGAATAAAATTTATAGAACACTTTTTGAAGCGAAAAATTTTGTAAATTTAATAGAGAAGGAAAATCTAGATATCCTAAATATTTGATAAAATCTGGATTAATAAAGCTTTATTACTAATTTTGTAACGCTAAAAATACATATTTCAACGAATGAAAATTAATTTTAAATATATTTTGATGTGTTTCGGATTAGCTACAATTGGCTTATCTTCGTGTGCTTCAAATAAAAATTCGAAAAAAATAGTTTATAAAAAAGTAGAATCTAAGCAGCCTATAAAACCTGTCGAATCTACGAAGTCAACCATTGCTACTACGCCAAAAACTGAAATTCCGAACAAGAAAGATGAAGTTTTTACAGTAAAACTACCTGAAGTAAATCGTGAGTTTCGTGCAGCTTGGGTAGCTTCTGTTGCAAATATTAACTGGCCTTCTAAAAAAGATTTAACGACAACGCAACAAAAAGATGAAGCAATAAAGTTGTTGGATATGTTAGAAGCAAACAATTTTAATGCTGTTATTTTTCAGGTTCGCCCAGCGGCAGATGCTTTGTATAAAAGTAATTTCGAACCTTGGTCTTACTTTTTAACTGGAGAAGAAGGTAAGGCGCCTTCGCCATATTATGACCCGTTAGAATTTTGGGTGGAAGAAGCACACAAACGTGGAATTGAGTTGCATGTTTGGTTAAATCCTTACAGAGCGCATCACAGTAGTGGAGGTCCAGTGACAAACGAATCGATGGTGAAAAGATCGCCAAGTAATGTGGTGAGATTGAAAAATGGCATGTATTGGTTTGATCCTGCTGACAAAAAAACGCAAGATCACGTTTCGGAAGTTGTTCGTGATATCGTTTCGCGTTATGATATTGATGGTGTTCATTTTGATGATTATTTCTATCCATATGCATCGTATAATGGTGGTGCAGACTTTCCAGATAATTCAACTTGGAATGTTTACAAGAATAATGGAGGAATGTTGTCGAGAGCAGATTGGCGTCGTCAAAATGTGAATACAATTATTGAGCGTATTTATAAAGAAATCAAAGCAGAAAAACCTTTTGTAAAATTTGGTATTAGTCCTTTTGGAATTTGGAAACCAGGATATCCTGCTGGAATTACAGGTTCTTCGCAATATGATGAATTGTATGCAGATGCAAAATTATGGTTGAACAAAGGTTGGGTTGATTATTTTTCGCCACAATTGTATTGGCCAATTAATTCGACAGGACAAAGTTTTCCGAAATTATTAGAATGGTGGAAATCAGAAAACACACATAATCGTCATCTTTGGCCAGGTTTGAATACTGTAGAAGTGAAAGTTTCGGATAGAACAACTGAGATTACAAATCAGGTAAAAATGGCTGGAGAAATTTTACAAAACAATGTGGGTGTTATTCACTGGAGTATTGCTGGATTAACGAAAAATCCTTCGATGTTGAGTTATCTGAAAGAAGGTCCATACAAAGCTAAAGCTTTGGTGCCAACTATGAATTGGATAAAAGCAGATCGTTTGGTAAAACCAAGTTTGACTGTAAATATGAAAGCGTCAGAAGTTGTGATGAATTGGAATGATTATAAAATGAATTCAAATGTTTCGAAATGGATTTTATACACACGTTACAACAACGATTGGGAAACGTCTATTTTGGATAAAACCAAAACAAACCAAACAATTTTGAAACACAAAGATGGTAAAAGTTTAACAGCAGTTGCACTAAAAGCTGTCGATCGTTTAGGAAACGAAAGTGATTACGTTGCTCAAAAAATTAATTAAGAATTGAATTTCTCTCAATATAAATCCTCAACATAAGTTGAGGATTTTTTTATTTTTACAACTTTGTTGTTTTTGTATATTTGATTATACATTAATAGTTTAACACATATTTAAATAACCATAATTATATGAAAAATAAAATAGGTTTCAATATTATTTTTGCGCTTATTGCATTTCCAATAGGACTAGCTTTGTTAAGAGAGTTTAATTTTCAAGATTTTACGTTTAAAAATACAGCATTAGGTATTATTTATTCAGTAACGTTTATATTCTGCATATTTTTTATGTTGAAGAAAAAGAAAGTTGAAAATTAGAATTTAATATAAAACACAAATCCTCAACATAAGTTGAGGATTTGTTTATTTTTTTCTCTTTAAAATATAATAAAGCGTATCGTCATCATTTTCTTTTGAGGTATACGCAAACTGAAATTCATATCCACTCGCAGACATAAAATTCAACGCATCAATCATTGAATTAAATTTTACTGCAATTCCGCGTTCATCTTTTATTTTCAAACCAGTTTTAAAAGAAATTGATTTGGTTTCTTGTCCAAAATCCAAGCGAATATTCATTTTTGTACTCAAACCTCGTCCAGTTCCAATAATCTGTACATAGTCGACATTAATATCTTTAATCGGAACATCATTTACAGTTTGTGCAAATGAAAAACTTCCAATGAATAATCCCAAAATAAGTGCTAATTTTTTCATAAGTTTTTAATTTTGATAAAGATATTTATTTTCAGATAAAAGAAAAAAACCGATCCAACAGAATCGGTTTTTGTATAAAGTAATAGTTTTACTCGATTTATTTCAATCCCCAATCAACGGCAAAAACAGCTTGTAAAGCTGCAGTTTCAGTACGGAAACGTTGATATCCAAGACTAATTCCTGTGAAATTGTGATCTTCTGCAGCGAAAATTTCATCTCGCGAAAAATCACCTTCAGGACCAATCATAATTAAAATTTTCTGCGGGTTATTTTCCAAAACTGTTCTTAAAGGTGTTCGTTCAATATCCGCTTCGCAATGCGCAATACATTTCGTGAAACCTTCAAAATCCTGTTTGATAAATTCGTTGAATTTTGTCAAATCATTTACTTTTGGCAAATACGCTTTCAACGATTGTTTTGTTGCAGACTGAACAATTTTTTCAATTCGTTCAATTTTAATATTTTTTCGTTCCGAATGAAAAGTTTGCAAAAATGTAATTTCATCAACACCAATTTCGGTTGCTTTTTCCAAGAAAAATTCCAAACGTTCCATTGTTTTTGTTGGTGCAATTGCAACATGTAAATAGTAATTTTTCTGCTCGAAATTTGTTTTTAAATCAATTACTTTTCCTTCAACTGCTTTTTTAGAAATCGACGTAATTTCAACTTGAGCCAAATTTCCTTTTCCATCCGTCACATGAACCAAATCGCCTTCATTTCCGCGCAAAACTTTCGCAAAATGATGACTTTCTTCTTCGTTCAGGATAGCTGTTTCGTGATGAATTTCTCCAAAAAATAATTTCATTAAATATGGTATTTAGCCACAGATTTCGCTGTGTTTTTTGTAAATAACTCTTGATCAAATTTTAAACTTCCAACCATTGCAATCATCGCTGCATTATCTGTTGTATAAGCAAATTTTGGAATAAAAGTTTTCCAACCAAATTCTGTTTCTCCATCTTTTAATCGTTGACGAATTTCAGAATTAGCCGAAACTCCACCTGCAATCGCAATTTGTTTAATTCCAGTTTCGTCCGATGCTTTTTTTACTTTTTCCATCAAAATATTAACGATAGAATGTTGAATAGAAGCGCACAAATCGTCAATATTTTCTTCAATAAAATTTGGATTCGTTTTGACTTCTTTCTGAATAAAATATAAAATTGACGTTTTGAAACCGCTAAAACTAAAGTTTAAACCATCAATTTTTGGTTTTGCAAATTTGAATTTTGTAGGATCTCCAATCTTAGATTTTTTGTCAATAATTGGACCTGCAGGATAAGGTAAATTTAAAATTTTACCTGCTTTATCAAAAGCTTCACCAGCTGCATCATCAATTGTTTCACCTAAAATTTCCATCTCAAAATAACTGTTGATTTTCACGATTTGTGTATGTCCACCAGAAACAGTCAAACATAAAAATGGAAAAGTTGGTTTTTCGTCGTTGGCATCTTCAATAAAATTTGCCAAAATATGTGCTTGCATGTGATTAACCTCAATCAACGGAATATCCAATGATTGACTGAAAGATTTCGCAAAACTTCCGCCAACCAAAAGCGAACCCATCAATCCTGGACCACGTGTATACGCGATTGCTTTAAGTTCTTCTTTATTAATATTTGCCTGTTTTAGGGCTTGATCTACGACGGGAACAATATTTTGTTGATGTGCTCTCGAAGCTAATTCTGGTACTACGCCACCATATATTTCGTGAATTTTTTGGCTTGCCACAACATTAGAAATAATTTTATTTCCGTCAATAATTGCTGCGCCTGTATCATCACAAGAAGATTCTATGGCTAAAATGTAGTTTTTATCGCTCATAATTCCTTGTAGAATAAAATTTATAACTTATTTTTACCCTGCAAATATCGTAAATTTAAACCATTGAAAATAGTCAGACGAATAGGAAGATTTTTATTGTCGTTGATTATACTCGTTTTAACCCTTGTTTTAACAGTAGCAATCGCAATACAAATCCCTGCGGTACAGACAAAAATAGCACATTTTGCCTTAGAAAAATTAAATAAATCGTTGAACACACAAATGTATGTAGATGCGGTTGATATTGATTTTTTTGGGCGTATTTATTTCTATGGTGTACACATTAAAGACGATTACAAATATGATTTTTTGAAGTCGAAGACTTTAGAAACAACAATAAATGTTTGGTCGTTAATTCCAGGAATCAAAAAAGATCATATCAATTTGAGTGAAGTGAAATTGATTGAACCTGAAATTCGTGTGATTACCTACAAAGGTGATTCGATTTCGAATTTCATCAAATTTGTGAACGGTTTTAGTTCTGATAAACCAAAAGATCCGAAAAAGATTTTCAAATTAGATGGAGATTTTATTTTACAGGACGGAAAAGTTTCAATTGTTAATCAAAATTCTGGAAATGTTTGGTTGGATTCGAAGCAGTTGAACATGACGGTAAAAAAGTTTCGATTAGTTGATTCTGATATTACGGCCGATTTAGAAAATTTCTGCTTTGTTGCAACAAAAAATAAAGAAACGTATAACGTACAAAATTTCACAGGAAAAGTTCATTATTCGAAAAAAGAAATTCGAGTTGGGAATTTAAATTTACGAACGGATACGTCTGTTTTAAACGGAAATTTATTATTGAGTTACAATCAACCTTCGGATATGTCTGATTTTAATAATAAAGTTCGTTGGGACGTTTTTTTTGATCGAGGATCTAAAATTAATTTTAAAGAAATTCGCTATTTCACTGATTTATTTGATAAAAATTCTTCGGTTGATTTATATGGAAAAGTAAATGGAACCCTGAATAATTTAACATTTACAGATTTCGAAATGAAAGGAGAAGATAATTATGTTGGTGCTTCTCGTTTACAATTGCAAGATGTGACACATGGTTCTTCGCTAAATTTTTCGACAAGAAATGTAAAAATCAATACATCCTATCAAAAAATTGTAAAGTTACTTCCAACCTTTGTTTCTAAGAAAATTCCGAATATGTTGACTCGTTTTGGAAACTTAAATTATCGTGGTGATATTTCATTAAATCCAAATGAAATTCATGCGAATGGTTACGCAGTTTCTGGACTTGGTGATGCTGATATTAAAGCTCAAATTAGGAATTACAAAGATGTAAAATCGTTAATTTATAAGGGAACTTTAGATGCGAAAAATCTTAATCTTCGTCAATTAACAAATGCAAAAGATTTGGGTTATGTAAGCGGAAAATTTAGATTTGATGGAAAAGGAACTGATCTAAAAAATATCAATTTAAATTTAGATGGAAATCTTCGTTACATCGATTTGATTGGAAAAAGATATCAAAATATTACGGTAGATGGTTTGGTCAAAAATTATCAGTTTAATGGTTTGTTTGATATCAAAGATCCTAATTTGAATGCACAATTGAACGGAAAAATTAACTTCAGTGGAAAACCATATGATTTTGATTTTACATCAAACATTCGTCAAGTTAATTTAGATTTTCTTGGAGTTACAAAAAATCTAAATGCAATAGTACGTGGCGATGTTGAAGGGAATTTTAAGCTGACAAATATTAATGATTTTAGGGGAAATATTGATGTCAAAAATCTTTATTTCCGTTCTAAAAAAGATACGTTAGAATTGTCACATGTCATGTTGAATTCTCAAATAGATGGTTCGCATAAAATCATGACATTAGATGTGCCAGATTATATGAAAGCCACTGTTGATGGTAAATTTAATATTACTGAAGTTGCAAATGTTATCAATAATTCGCTTGTAGATCTAGTGCCATCTTTCCGCCATAAAAAAGTTTCGCCAAATCAGGCTTTTTCGTTTGATGTTTATGTGCAAGAAAATTTATTACAATATATCGATCCATCGATTTCTATTGAGCCAGATACACATGTTAAAGGTTATATTGATGGTACGAAAAATCAATTGGAAGCGACATTGGATACTCCAGGTATAAAATATGCAGGAATTCAATTGTTTCAGTCGAATGTTAATCTAAATACAATTGCAGAACTACCAACACTTAATGCGAAAATTGATAGTATGAAAGTGAGTGGAGTTACGATTAATGCAATTAACGTAAATTCGATTCCGAAGAATGATACAATGATTGTCAAAACAGACTTTAATATAGGTCGTAAGAATCCAATTTTATTTAATCTAAATCTTTTTCACACAGTTCAGAATAATAATGATTTGATTTTTGGATTTTCACCTTCGACAATACAAATAGATTCGACACAATGGACAATTAATCATTTGAATGATGCAAATTCTAATCGGGTAATTTTTAATCGAATCAATAAATCATTAAAAGTTGAAGATTTGTCATTAGAATCGGAAGAACAATATTTAAAAGTAAGTGGTTTATTTAATAACAATGTAGATTACAATTTCAATGCTGATTTTAAAGATTTGCATTTAGAAAAAATCATTCCTAAAACATTATTGAATAATCTAAAAATTGTCGGTATAGCGAACGGTAAAGTAGATATTATTAGAACAAAAGAAAAGTTAGAACCAACACTTGAAGCTAAAATTGATAAGTTAGGTTTAAATGATTTTGAGCTTGGTAATTTGACTTTACAAGGAGGTTATAATGTAGCGGATAAACAATTTAATTTTGAAACAAGTTTACAGAAAGAGCAAATTCAATCGTTGGTTGCTTATGGTAATATTATTAATAAACCAACAGGTCCTGAAGTCGATGTAGATGCCAATTTTGATGAGTTTCATATCGATTTCTTAGAAGGATTCTTAAAATCTGTTTTCTCTAATATGCGTGGAACGTTATCTGGTGATTTAAAAATTACTGGACCAATTGATTTACCAAATCTTAGCGGAAATATGATTGCAAAAGATCTTGGATTAAAAGTTAATTTCTTAGGAACTGATTATTTATTTGAAGGAGAAAACGACCTATTTGTTTTTAAAGAAGGAGCAGGACAAGGGGTTATTAGATTGAATGATATTGCATTTAAAGATACTGCGTACAATACAAAAGGAAAAGTTGATGGTTTAATTCTTTTTCGTAATTTATCTAAATGGGGTCTCAACTTAGATTTTGATACCGATAATTTATTGGTGATGAACACGTCTATTAAAGACAATGAATTGTTTTATGGAAAAGTATTTGCGAAAGGAAATGTATCTATGTTTGGTGCGGTAGAGGAATTGGAGATTGCTGGAGATGCGACAGTGGTTGGAAATTCTGAGTTAACGATAAATACAGGAAGTACAACAATTGAGTCAGAAAATAATTTGGTACGTTTTGTTCCTAACCAACATCTAGATGAAAAATCGAAAAATAACGAGCCTCACGCACCAAAAGGAATGTCGATAGATGTCAACATCAATGCGTATCCAAATGCGATGGTGAATTTGATTTTTGATGCAGCTACAAATGATAAAGCAACAGCGCGAGGAACTGCAGAAAATCTTAGATTCTTAATGAATAAAGCAGGATTGAGTATTACAGGGGTATATAATATAGAAAGTGGAACATATGAGTTTAGACAATTTCCGCTGATTCCAAAAGATTTTAAAATCAAAAAAGGATCTTCGGTACAATTTGCAGGAAATCCACTTGATGCAACGCTTAATATTACAGCTGAATATCAACGTTCGGTGTCAAATGTTGGAGACTATTTAGGTGTAGGATATTCGCAAATTTATGATGCTCTCTTATCAATTAATATTTCTGAAACGTTGAAAAAACCTATTATCGATTTTGGATTAACAATTCCTAATGCAGGTTCGGATATCAATTCGCAGTTACAATCAAAATTCCGTTCAAATACAGAAGAACAGATGCTTCAGTTTAGTTATATCTTATTGACAGGTAAATTTGGTGATGCTTCGGCTGTTCAATCTGGTGTAACAAGTACAGCTGCTGATATTGGTTTATCGACAATTGCGGGTATGTTGTCTTCTATTGCGAACAATGTAGATATACAAATGGAGTATGTCGGTGGTAGTGCGCAATCGGAGACAAATGATAAAATTAGAACTTCTGTTTCTTATCGGGTTAATAATCGTTTAAGTTTACGTGGTTCGTATGGAATTGCGGTTACAAATAATAGAAATGTACAAGAGAACTTCGATGGGAATTTTGATGTTTCTTATGATATCTCGAAATTAAACAATGGATCTTTGGTCTTAAAAGCATTTACAAAACCTACAACTTTCGGTTTATTGCCAGGAATGGAAAATAACTTAAATCAAAGTTTCGGAGTAGGAATTCAGTACAACAAAAGCTTCGATACGTTTAGAGGATTTTTAGGTTTAGATGAAAATAAACGAAAAGCAAAAGCTAAAAAAGAAGAGCAACAGCAAGAAAGATTTGATTCGATTGTACTTCCGAAACAGTTTAAAAGTGAGGAAAGAAGAATAGATTCTACTCGTCAAACTACAAAAGATACGGTCAAAGTTACGTATCAAAAAAGTACTCAACCTAAAGTGGAACAAAAACGTCGTGGTTTAGTCAAAATTAAATAAAAAAAAATGAGTTTATTGTGGTTAGACAATAAACTCGCGCAAACAAACAAAAGTGATTAGTTCTTTCTTTTTTGAACTATTATTATAACAAAAGTAAAATATTAAATAAATCATTAAAAAATATTTTGAAGTTTGTTTGTTTTATTTATAATTTTGCTAAAAATTAATTCGATTTTTTATTAAAATAATAATAATAATCAAAAATTAGGAAAATGAATTACATAATTGATGATGTTGATAAGAAAATTTTGATGTATTTGATTGACAATACAAGAATGCCATTTACAGAAATTGCAAAGAAAATGAATGTTTCTGCTGGTACTATTCACGTACGTGTCAAGAAATTAGAGGAGGCTGGAATCATCAAAGGAACTACACTAATTACAGATTATGATAAAATGGGTTATCAGTTTGTTGCGTATGTAGGATTGTTACTTACAAAAACAAACAAAACTCAGAAAGTGATAGATGAATTATATAAAATTCCTAACGTAACAGTGGTTCACGTTGTGTCTGGAAAATATAATATTTTCTGTAAAATTCGTGCAAGAGATACTTCTGATGCGAAAGATGTTATCTACAAAATTGATCAAATTGATGATGTATTGAGAACAGAATCTATGATTTCGTTAGAAGAATCTTTTAACGATAAAAATAGATTGATGCATTCAATTTTTCATTAAAAATAAATTTCAATTTATTAATCATCCCACAAAATGACAGACGAAGAAAAAGAAAAATATTTTCAGGTCGCTCTATGTTCAAGTCTCGTACTTTTCGGGTTTGATGGAGAAGATCTCAAAATATTGGTGTATAAAAAACTAAACGATCCTTTCAAAGGAGCATTGGTTTTGCCAGGAAAATATATTGCGCCAACGGTAAGTAACGATCAAGCAATTCACGAATTGTTGATTGAGAAAATTGCTTACGATGAGCATCAAACATATATTGAACAATTGAAAGCTTTTACAAAAGTTTTTCGTAATCCATTAGGACGTGTTGTAAATGTTGCTTATTACGCTTTGGTTAAATTGACACCTCAAATAGAGGAAAAAGTGAAAACACAAGGTGGAGAATGGTATGCTTACGACCGTGTTCCGGATTTGGCTTTTGATCACAATGAGATTGTAAAATATGCAAAAGAGCGTGTGAAACGTCGTGTAAAACGTCGTCCAGTAGGATTTAACTTACTTGGAGATGAGTTTACAATTGCGCAATTGCAAAGTTTGTATGAAAAAGCCTTGAATCGTGAGTTGGATAAACGTAACTTTAGAAAGAAAATCTTTAACTCAAATTTAATTATCGAAACAGGTAATACAACAGATCCTAAACAACATCGTAAAGTATCTAAATTGTATCGTTTTGATGAAGAAAAATACGAAAAATTGAGTTTGAAAGGATATGATTTCTTATTTTAAAATAAAGCTATGACAGATCAAAAAGTAGAACAAAATCAAGAACGTGACGATATTTTTGACACAAAAGTTTTAATGTCGGATAATACCAAAACAAAAGATTTGAAACACGAAGGAAACAAAACATCATTCCTTTTCAAGTCAATGATCTTTATAATGGTTTTCTTGATTTTGAGTATTCTTTATCGTGGTTATCAATTATTGGTGACAAATGATTATTTGTTCCGCCAAATGATGAACGAAGATGCGCCAGAAATGCCAAAATGGTATCCAATTTCGACTCTTGTTTTAGGAGTTATTGCATTGATAGGTATCTTTTTAGTGAAATCTTATAAAAGAATTGGTGTATATATGGTTGTGACATCATTATTTGTGTCAGCAGCAATGCAGCCCGAATTTATGGCAGATGGAACACTTTTTACCATGTTTACATTATTTGTGTTTATAGGTTATGGTTTAGCGATTATCTATCCATATTGGCACAAGTTTAAATAAAAACTTAATAAAGTCTAGAAAAGAGGTTACAATTAGTTGTGACCTCTTTTTTTGATGCTGAATTATTTGTATTAATATCATTCAATATGAATATTTTAAGCATGTTAATTGTTTAAGTTGATAAAAAAACTGCTTAAATAAAGTGAATATGAGAATTTAACGGCTATATTTGTCTTGTGTGGAAAAAATATAAATTAAAAGTACAAAATGGATTGTATTTCAGTATTTGATATGCTCAAAATTGGCGTTGGTCCTTCAAGTTCGCATACTTTAGGTCCTTGGCGCGCTGCAGAAGCTTTTCTGAAAGAATTGGATGCTGCATCTATCTTTAATAAAATTACAAAAGTTCGTGTAGATTTGTACGGCTCTTTATCGCTTACGGGTAAAGGACATGCAACTGATTATGCAGTAATGTTAGGGTTAAGCGGTGCTGATCCTGAATATATTCCTGTTGATGATATTTCGAATATTATTAATACAATCAATACAAATAAACAATTAAATTTTGGAAATAAATTTTTAATTGATTTTAATCCCGAAACTGATATCGTTTTCAATCGTGAGTTTTTATCTTTTCACGCTAATGGAATGATGTTTACAGCTTTCTATGAGAACGAAGAATTATCTTCTACGTTTTATTCGATAGGGGGAGGATTTATTACAAAAGAGGATGATAGTGCTACCAATACAGATGTCACTTGTGCTTTTCCATATTTATTTAATACATCAACAGAATTATTAGAATTTTGTTCGAAAGAAAATAAATCGATTTCTGAAATTATGTTCGAGAATGAAAAAACAATTCGAACTGAAGATGAAATTCACCACGAATTAATGCGTGTTTGGAATACTATGTTAGAGTGTATGTACATTGGTTGTCATACAGAAGGTATTTTACCAGGCGGATTGAACGTGAAACGTCGTGCTTACGATATGCACAAAAATTTGGTTGGAGCAACACCTTATTCTAATTCACAAGAATGGATTGCATCAATCCGAAAAACCAAAGTATATTTTCGTCAAATCTTGAAATGGGTGAGTTGTTTTGCTCTTGCTGTTAATGAAGTAAATGCTTCGTTAGGTAGAGTTGTAACAGCGCCAACAAATGGAAGTGCAGGAGTTATTCCAGCAGTTTTGATGTATTATTTGGTGATCGAAAATCATAAAGCTGGTCAAAAAGAGATTGAACAATTCTTAACAACAGCAGGAGTTATTGGTTCTATTTTTAAGAAAGGAGCAACTATTTCTGCGGCAATGGGAGGTTGTCAAGCTGAGATCGGCGTATCTTCAGCTATGGCTGCAGCTGCATTATGCGAATTAATGGGAGGAACTCCTGCGCAAGTAACAATGGCTGCCGAAATTGCAATGGAACATCATTTAGGTTTAACATGCGACCCGATTGGTGGTTTGGTACAAATTCCTTGTATCGAGCGTAACACAATGGGAGCGATTAAAGCGATAAATGCAGCAGAATTAGCACTGGATACAGATCCGTTGACTGCGAAAGTTCCGTTAGATAAAGTTGTGAATACGATGTGGAAAACTGCAAAAGATATGAATAATAAATACAAAGAAACTTCTGAAGGAGGTTTGGCAGTTGCTGTAAATATTGCAGATTGTTAGTAACTTATTTATTATCAGTAAAATAATATTATGTGTATTAATTGTAAGGATTATGAATGTGTGTTGTGTATTTCAAAAATAATCCTTACATTTGCACAGCCTTTTAGAGTTAAGGTACGGATGTTAAAGAATATTCATTTAGGGATTTTTTAGGCTGCTCAGCCATTTAATTTTATTCTTTCATATCTGTTGGTTAAATAATTTAAAATAAAACCGTGATATGAAATATAAATGAATTTCATTATCTCGGTATCGTATCTAACATGATTACATTCAAAGAATTAGGACTTCAAGAAGAAATCCTAACTGCAATTGAGAAAATGGGCTTCGTTAACCCATCTCCAATCCAAGAAAAAGCTATTCCTCAAATCCTTTCATCAGATCAAGATGTTATTGCATTGGCGCAAACAGGTACAGGAAAAACTGCAGCATTCGGGCTTCCGGTTTTAAATCAATTAGACAGCAATTCAAAATCAGTACAAGCAATTATTTTGTGTCCTACTCGTGAATTATGTTTACAAATTGCAAAAGAATTAGAATCTTTTTCTGCAGATATGCGTGGAGTACGTGTACAGGCAGTTTACGGTGGTGCTGACATCGTTAAACAAATTAGAGGATTAAAAGATAATCCGCAAATCGTTGTAGGAACGCCAGGTCGTACAATGGACTTAATCAAACGTGGCGCATTAAAAATTAATGACATCACTTGGACAGTTTTAGATGAGGCTGATGAGATGTTGAACATGGGATTCCGTGACGAAATTGATTCTATCTTAGAAACAACTCCAGAAGAAAAACAAACTTTATTATTCTCAGCTACAATGCCTTCAGAGGTTCGTCGTATCGCTTCAGAATATATGCACAATCCAGTTGAGATTGCTGTAAGTAAAGTAAATACTGCATCAAAAAATATCGAGCATCACGTTTACTTAGTACGTTCTTCTGATCGTTACTTAGCTTTAAAACGTTTGGCCGATTATTACCCAAATATTTATGGTATCGTTTTCTGTAGAACTCGTCGCGAAGCGAAAGACGTAGCAGATAAATTGATGCAAGATGGTTACAATGCAGACGCATTACATGGAGATTTATCACAATCACAACGTGATCACGTGATGGAGAAATTCCGTAACCAAAATATTCAAATCCTTGTTGCAACAGACGTTGCTGCTCGTGGTATTGACGTAAATGAGTTGACTCACGTAATCAACTTCAATTTACCAGATGATCCAGAAGTTTATGTACACCGTTCAGGACGTACAGGACGTGCGGGTAACAAAGGAATTTCTATCATTATTTCAGGAGGACGTGAAGCGCGTAAAATTAGAGATTTAGAAAAATTAATTGCTTCTAAAATCGAGCCTAAAAATGTACCAACTGGAGCCGAAATCTGTGAAAAACGTTTAATTTCTTTAATCGATAAAATCGAAAATATCGAAGTTGATGAAGAATTAATCGAGCCTTACATGGAAACTGTAAATGAAAAATTGGCGAACTTAGATCGTGACGATTTATTAAAACGTTTCATGACAGTTGAGTTCAATTCTTTCTTAGAATATTACAAAAACACGAAAGATATTTCTTCTGAAGGAGATCGTGGTGATAGAGGAGATCGTTCTTCTAACCGTCGTGGTGGACGTGATTTCTCTCGTTTCTTTATTAATATTGGTCAAAAACACAATTTACGTGTTCCAAACTTAATTGGTTTAATTAACGAGCAAACTCGTAATCGTAACATCGAAATCGGAAAAATTGAAATTTTACGTAATTTTTCTTTCTTCGAAGTTGATACACAATTCGAATCATTAGTGTTAGAATCTTTCAAAGATGCACAACGTGATGGAGTAGACTTAGATGTTCAAATCTCTAAACCAGAACCTAGACGTGGTGATGGTGAGCGTCGTGGTGGAGATCGTCGTCGTAATGACAGAGGAGATTCTCGCGGACGTGGTTTCAATAGCCGTCGTGATAATGACCGTGAAAGAAGTGGAGGTTATCGTGGTGGAGATCGTGATCGCGGAGGAGACAGAGGTGGATTCCGTGGAGGTGATCGTGACCGTGATTCTAGAGGTGGAGATCGTGGTGGTTACCGTGGAGGAGACCGTAATAGAACAGGAAACTCAAGAAGAGGTAGAGATTAATATATTCTCAATAAAAAATAACAAAAAGGATGATTTTATAAAATCATCCTTTTTTATTCATAAAACTTCTGTTTGAATAAATAATTTTTCTATATTTATTCAAAACCACAAATAAATGACAGTACAAGAATTGTTTAGCTCTATTCGATTATCCATCGAAGAAGAGAATTATACGCAATTAAAACAGATTAAAATTTTCAAACCAGAGAAATTCAATTGGGTGAAGGATATTTTTGAGCCTTATAATGTTGCTCAATTAGGAACTCAAAAAGGTTTAATTTGGAAGTATAATGAAGAACGAGAAGATTATACTTTTCAGAATTTAGCTGATAAATACAATCAATTTTTAAACTATTTAAGAAACAAAGGAATTGTACAAGGAGACAAAATGTTTTCTCAAGTTCCATTATTACCGATTACTTGGATTGGTTATTTGGCTTCTATCAAAGGTGGATTAATTATTATTCCAGCCGCAACAACTTTAGAAGCAAGGGATTTAACGTTTAGATTCGAGTCTTCTTTTCCAGAAGTTGCTTTAGCAGATCAAGCAAATGCATCGAAAATAGATGAAGCAGAAGCAAAATTTGATAAAAAGATTAAGGTAAAATTAATCACAGAAGGCGAGCGAGAAGGTTGGATAAATATCAATGAGTTATGGAAAGAATCTATTCAAGCTGAGGCTGCAGATACAAAACCAGACGATGATTTATTCTACTTTTTTACTTCAGGAACGACAGGAATGCCGAAAGTTGTGGTGCATACGCATTACACTTATCCGCTTGGAGGTTTCACGACTTCTTCTTGGGTTGGAATGAAAAAAGGTGATTTACATTATAATATTTCTCAACCAGGTTGGGCGAAATTCTTTTGGAGTAGTTTTTTTGCTCCATGGAATATGGGTGCGACAATTTTGGGTTATCATTCAGATAAATTTGTTCCGAAAGAACAATTACAAACCATTCAAGATTTGGGTGTAACAACTTTTTGCGCACCACCAACAGCTCTGCGTGTATTGATTTTAGAAGATTTGAAAAGTTATGATTTCAAACTTCGTCAATGTGTTGCAGCTGGTGAACCGCTTAATCCAGAAATTATAGATGTCTGGAAAGAAGGTACAGGAATTACGATTCGTGATGGTTATGGACAATCAGAATCAACTGCGATGATTGCGAATTTGCCAAATGAGAAGATTAAATATGGATCGATGGGAAAACCTGCGTTTTTATACGATATTGTGATTGCTGATGATGATGGAAATATTGTACAAGATTGCGAAGAAGGAAATATTTGTGTTGTGCATAATGAAGAAACCATCAATGGAATTTTCAAAACTTATTTGATTCAGAAAGATAAAATGGCGAAAGTTTTCAAGCATGGATTATATTATACAGGAGACAAAGCTTATAAAGACGAAGATGGTTATGTTTGGTTTGTTGGGCGTGATGATGATGTGATAAAAGCGTCTGATTTCCGTGTAGGACCATTTGAAGTAGAAAGTGCTTTGTTAGAGCATGATGCCATTATGGAAGCTGCTGTTGTGGCAAGTCCGCATGATTTGAGAAGTAATGCTGTAAAAGCTTTTGTTATTTTAGCACCTGGAAATGAAGCTTCGGAAGAATTAGCAAAAGATATTTTTAGATATACAGAAGAGCATTTAGCACGTTACAAAATTCCACGTATTGTGCAGTTTGTGGAGAGTTTACCAAAAACAATTTCAGGAAAAATACGTCGAGTGGAATTGCGTAACCAAGAAGCTGTTGATAAAAAGAATAAAACGATTATACCAAACGAATATTTTCACGAAAAATATTAGTCGAGCTTAAAATTAACACACAAAAAAACCACTTCAAACGAAGTGGTTTTTTAATATCAAATAATTTTATAATTTTTCTTCTATATATTCCTGAATTTTATTCGTAATAATTGGAACCGCTATCATAATCAATCCAGAAATTAAAATTTTTGTAATTCCCTTCATTGGATATTTTTTTGAAGCTTTATCTCCAGCCCAATTTAATGCACTTTCAACTTTAGAAGAAGTAAAACTTGTATCGGATTTTAAGTTTGTTACAAGATTAACTGCTTTATTTACAAATGAATTTTCATGTTTATTTTCAGCAACTTTCATTTGTAATTTTAGTTTACGTTTTGCCATTCGCAAATCGTCTAAATTTTTTATCGCAGACATTTGTTCTTTATTCTTCATCGTCGTCATCTTCCTGGTTAGACATAGCTTCCATCGCGTTTTCTACGGCAATATTTGTCAAGAAAAGTTTTAATTTCTTTCTAAATAGAATAGAAAAAACCATCATTAAGAAATAAATTCCAGTTACAGCAAGAAAACCTAATCCTGTATCATTAAAATAACCTCCCAAAATAAATCCTAATGCTAAACTTCCTAATAATAATAGAAACAAAGAAAATACGGCAATAATTAATACATAAATACCGCTCGCCAACATATTACTCAGCGAATCTACGAGATCGTATTTAGCTAAAGTTATTCTATTATTAATATAAACTTTTAGTTCATTAAACATAAAATTGATTTATTTCAGACAAAGTTAATTATAAATTTTAAGGAATGTTGTATTTCGAAGAAATTAAACTCCTACGTTTTCTTGAAATTCGTCTTTTAAATCTTCTTTTGTTTGGTTTGCTTTAGATTTTAAATCTTTTCCAGCTTCTTTCGCTTTTGCTACAAACTCGTCTTTTTGTTCTGCTAATTTTGATTTTACTTCGTCTAATTTAGCTTCTAATTCTTTTTTTGTTTTTTTCGCTTTATCAGAAAAATCATTCGCGTATTTGTCTAACTCTTTTTTGTATTTGTCAGCTTCTTTTTTTAATTTTTTGCGAGTGTCTTTCCCTGATTCTGGCGCATATAATAAACCTACTACTGCTCCGATTGCTGTTCCAATTGCTAAACCTGCTAATAATTTAGTTGCATTATTTAATTTACTCATAATAAAGTTTTTTTTGAGATTAAACGTTTTTTATATTTACACTTTAAAATTACAAAAACAATACCAAAGAATTCAAATCAAATTTTAAAAATTACAATAAATGTTAATATTATCTGAAAAATCACAAAATATGCCAGCTTCTCCAATCAGAAAGTTGGTGCCATACGCAGATGCAGCGAAAAAAAGAGGAACGAAAGTTTATCACTTAAATATTGGACAGCCCGATATTGAGTCGCCAAAAGCTGTTTTAGAAGGATTGAAAAATTTTCCTTCAAACATTATTTCTTATACGCACTCAGAAGGAACGTTGGAATATCGTCAGGCTTTGGCAGATTATTTTACAAATCGCGGAATTGAATTAACGCCAGAAAATTTTATTGCAACATTAGGAGGTTCGGAAGCTTTATTATTTATTTTCGGAATTATTGCAAATCCAGGAGATGAAATTATTATTCCAGAACCTTTTTATGCAAATTATAATGGATTTACATGTGAAAACGATGTAAATATTGTTCCAGTTCCATCTACAATTGAAAATAATTTTGCATTACCTGCAGTAGAAGAGTTTGCAAAAAAAATTACAGATAAAACACGTGCTATATTAATTTGTAATCCAGGGAATCCAACAGGTTATGTATATTCGAAAGAAGAATTAAATCAATTGAAAGATTTGGTTTTAGAGCATGATATATATTTAATTGCGGA
The DNA here is from genome assembly GCF_002440405.1 of Empedobacter sp. UBA6305. Taxonomy (NCBI): domain Bacteria; kingdom Pseudomonadati; phylum Bacteroidota; class Flavobacteriia; order Flavobacteriales; family Weeksellaceae; genus Empedobacter; species Empedobacter sp. UBA6305. Next base: position 53,792 of record NZ_DJTP01000002.1, read on the forward strand.
CGAAGTTTATGCAGAATATTTATATACAGAAGAAGAATTTACATCTGTTTTAAGTTTCCCAGAATTGAAAGATAATGCAATTGTAATTGATTCTGAATCGAAACGTTTTTCTTTATGTGGAGCTCGTTCTGGAGCTTTAATTACACGTAACGAGAAATTCTTAAAAGCAGCAATGTTATATGCTCAAGCGCGTTTAAGTCCAGTTGAAATTTCTCAGTACATTGCAACATTAGCACACAGAAACGTAGGAACTTATTTTGAAGATTGTCGTACAGAATATTTAAAACGTCGCAACACTTTGGTAGAAGGTTTACAACAAATTCCAGGTGTTGTTTGTCCAAATCCAAAAGGAGCATTTTATTGTATGATTCAATTACCTGTAGATAGTGCAGAAAAATTTGCAATCTGGTTATTAGAATCTTTCTCATCAAATGGAGAAACAGTAATGTTGGCACCAGGAGCAGGATTTTATTCAACTCCAAATTCAGGAATTCAAGAAGTTCGTTTGGCTTATGTTTTGAAAGAAGAAGATTTGGTTCGTTCTGTCGAAATCTTGAAAGAAGCTTTAGAACAATATCCAGGAACAATTAGATCATAAGAAAAATACGAAGATGGAAATCATCGAAAATTATTCATTAAAATTATATAACACATTTGGAATAGAAGCGAAAGCAAAATATTTTGCTGATGTTGCAACTATTCAAGATTTGCGAAAAGTTTTGGTTTTTCGTCGTCAAAAAGATTTACCTATTTTATTTATAGGAGGAGGAAGTAATATGCTTTTTGTAGACGATTTCCCTGGAATTGTGTTAAAACTGAATTTGAAAGGAATCGAAATTATCAATGAAGATGATGATTTTGTGTATGTAAAAGCGCAAGGAAGCGAGAATTGGCATAATTTTGTTGAATGGACGTTGCAAAATGATTTCGGAGGATTAGAAAATCTTTCGTTGATTCCTGGAAATGTTGGTACTGCACCGATGCAAAATATTGGTGCGTATGGCGTAGAGGTAAAAGATTATATCGAAGAAGTTCAGACATTAGTTCTGGAAACGGGTGATGAACGTACTTTTACAAATGAAGAATGTCAGTTTGGTTATCGCGAATCTGTTTTTAAAAATGAATTGAGAGGTCAATATGTCTTGGTGGCAGTTACGTTTAAACTGACAAAGAAAAATCATAAACTTCATGTTGATTATGGTGCAATAAAATCTGAATTGGAAAAGGAGCAAATTTTTGATCCAACGATTCAAGAAATTAGTGCAGCTGTGATCAAAATTCGTCAAAGTAAATTACCAGATCCTTCGCAAATAGGGAATTCGGGAAGTTTCTTTAAAAACCCTGTGATTTCGAATGAAGAATTTGCTGAGATTGAAAAACTTCATCCAGAAATTTCTCATTTCAAAACTGATTTAGGTGTAAAATTAGCTGCTGGTTGGTTAATAGAACACGCAGGTTGGAAAGGAAAACGTTTTGGAGATGCGGGAGTTCACGACAAACAAGCTTTGGTCTTGGTGAATTATGGAAATGCAACAGGACGCGAAATATATGATTTGTCTGAACGAATTATAGAAGATGTGAAAGCCAAATATGGCGTAACATTGGTTAGAGAAGTCAATATTATACAATAAATTAAATCCCGCTTTCAGCGGGATTTTTATTCTTCTTCTTTATTGATTTTTAATTTAGAAATTCCAATTATTAATATAATTCCGAATGCTATGTATAAAAGTTTTTCGAGAATATTTGTTACTATATTTAGTTCATAAATTGAAACACCAAGATATTCTTTTATAGATAATCTTATTATTGATAATAGTAATATAGAAATTGTTATGAAAATTAGATAATTACTAAAACTTATTTTTTTTCCGTGAGCAACAATAGAAATAATTAATAATAAAATATCGAATACGAAGTGAAGGACTAAAATTACTTTAGTATACAAAATTAAAAAATCCGGATCCATATATTTATTTATAATTTGTAATAATCTCCACAATTTTATCCAAACCATCGGTTAAAGCAGCAGGACCAGGTTGTAAAATCAATTCAGATTTTATTTCGTATAAATGATTTTGTTGAATAGCTTTTACGTTTTCGAAACCAATTCGTTGTTTTACTTTTTCGGGTTTGAACATTTTACCACACCACGAACCGATAATAATATCAGGATTTCGTTCAATCACTTGTTCATCCAACAAAATACGATCTTTAGCTAAAGCTTTATTTTTGAGTTCTGGAAAAGCTAATTTTCCACCAGCAATTTCTATCAAATCATTAACCCAAGCGCTTCCCGAAATAATTGGTTCGTCCCATTCTTCAAAAAATACTGTTGGGCGATAGGGAAGAAGAGTTGCTTGTTGTTTTACTTCTTCGAGTTTCTTTTCGTAAAATTCGACTAATTTTAATCCTTTATCTTGACAACCAATCAATGAAGTAAATTGCACAATCATATTTAAAATTTCATCAACTGTTCGGTGATTAAAAATAAAAACATTAATTCCTCTTCTAATTAATTCTGCTGCAATATCAGCTTGTAAATCAGAATATCCTACAACAAAATCTGGCTTCAAATTGATGATATCTTCAAATTTAGCATCTAAAAAAGTTGAAACTTTAGGTTTTTCTTTTCTTGCTTGTGGCGGACGATAGGTAAAACCACTAATTCCTACTAAACGATGTTGTTCGTTAATGTTATACATAATTTCAGTTCCTTCTTCGGTTAAGCAAACAATGCGTTGAGGATATCGATTTGATGACATTTTGGTTTGATGTTAAATTGATGTGAGGTATAAAAATAAGAAATTCATACCATTTTGTATGATATGAATTCCTTTTGAAAAAACTATGAGTAAAAATGTTAGTTAACTAAAACTCCAAATTCGGATCCAGCAGCGTAATCTTGTCCATTCTGAGAACTTAAAGCTGTGAAACGGATATATCTTCCGCGAATTGGTTTGTCGAACAAAATTGTTTGCAGTTTAGTGTTTTTCTCGAAAGAACCTTCTTTGATAGGGTTACTCCAATTTTTTCCGTCTAAACTAATCTGAATTCTATAATCTTTTATATTTCCATTAGCTCCATCTTGACGAGGTAAATATGTAAATCCTTTAATCATCTTGAATTCTCCTGCATCAAAATCAACCCAATGAGGATATTGCGCAACAGTGACAGAATACATCGTATGCCAAATAGAGCTTGGATTACGATCTACAAGATTTGCAGCATCTCCTTCTCCAGTTTCTTGACTCGAAGCAAAAACAACTTGTAACGGAATCGTTTCTATTTTAGTAAATTTTGAAGAAACTTTAATGTTCGGATTATTTTTATCCCAAGTAACAATTGTATTCGCATCTCTCAATTTGAAAGGTTCTGTATACTTCGTTTCTTTTCCATTCCCGATTTTGTAATACAAATCTGCATGTTGATTTTGGCTCAAAATTGTAACTTCCCCAATTTTGTTTCGTGTAATAAGAAGTGGAGAATCTCCTGCTCCTTTTACTTTTGCTTGCGTTGAATAATTATTGCTTTGAACAGGACGAATAATAAATCCAAAAGTTGTTGCGTTTGGTTTTACACGATCTTGTTCTAATGGTGGTCCTTGCCCACAACTATTTCCTCCAAGCCCTGTAACACCAGCATCTAAATGCATATACGTTCCATTACTTTTTGGTAATTGATAGAAATGAGGCGTTTGCGTTAATTCTAATTCGCTCCAAGGCAAAACAGAAGTTGACATCAAATCTTTGCTTACAAAAACAACCCCATTTCCAGAAGTATCAGTTAAAGAACTCCATCTAACTTCCTCATTATTACTCATACTTTGCGGATTTGGCCACGGTACAAACTGATCTTTCACTGTACTTTTATGAAATTCAATATTCTGAGCGGTTTTACGATCTGCATAATTATTAATCGGACCGCGTCCGTAATAGTTGTAATTGCTCAAATTTTCTGGTAATTTCAATTCATAACCTAAACGCGCTAAAGCAAGCGATTCGTCATTTGAAGTAATACTTGACGATAATTCGATTGAACCATCTGGATAAATCGTCCAAACTTGATTTGAAGTAAATTTGAAATCATTTTCCCCAAATACTTGGTCTTTGTGTTCTTCGATCTTATATGTTCCAGAAGTACCTCCTAAAAGTGATGCGCTATTTGGCGCTTGTGATTCTACAACATACGATAATACAATTGCGCCATCTTTTCTTGTGTAAGAAGTTGATGATAAAACTTTGTGTTTTAAATTATGTAAACCTTTTTGAAACCATTGCTGATACGCCCAGTTGTCATTATCCATTGGTGCACGATAAGCATCTAATTTTGGACCGTCACCATCTTTAATAATCGTTTGGTTATTATAATTTAAACTATAAATAGTTCCAGTTTGATTATCAAATTTTACAGCGAAACCATTTCCACTAATTGTTTTTAGTTTTTCTGAATCTGTTATGGTAATTTGATTTGTTTTTTGAACTTCTTGAATTGTCGGAATTTGTTCTGCAGCTTTCACAAAAATTTGTTCTTCCATTTGAACATAATCTTTCTTCGCCCACAATTGATCATGATTTTGCTTGAATTGAATTTTTACAAAATACTCTGATGTAGGTTTTAATTTTGATTGATTAATTGGTAAACGAACGATTTGTTTTTCGCGAGGACTAATGATTTTTTTAGGCTCAATAAAAGCTGTACTTCTTTCAATTTCGATTCCATCTTCGTATAAAGCCCATTCTGGCGTGTAATCTTCTAACGAAATGAAATAATTTTTATTAAAAATTTCGATTTCACCATTCAAGATATTTGCAGGTTTTATACCAACATTTTGATAGACTTTTTTAACTTCCCAGTAAGAAGGTTTTTCCTTTAAATCAGCGAAAACTAATCCATTGTTTACAAACGTTCCGTCATTTGGTTTATCCCCGAAATTACCTCCGTAAGCGAAGAATTTTTCGCCTGTCTTTTTATCATAATAATACATTGCTTGGTCAACCCAATCCCAAATAGCACCTCCCATAAAGAAGTTGGTAGATTCCATTGCTTCCCAATAATCTATCAGATTTCCAGCTGCATTTCCCATTCCATGCGCATATTCAGAAATATGGAAAGGATATTTTAACTTATAATTTCCTTGTACAGCACCACGAACCCAATTGATAGAAGGGTATTGATTAGATCCCATATCAACAATTGCATTATTTCGCTCGTATTGAACAGGACGAGAAGTATCAATTTTTTTGATTGCATTGTAGGCTTCAACAAAATTATTTCCAGGACCAGCCTCATTTCCTAAAGACCAAATAACGATAGAAGGATGATTGATTGTTGCATGAACCATCTCTACATTACGTGCCACGTGCGCATCTCTCCACTCTTTTGGATGAGAGATTGAAGCTTCACCGTAGTAATATTGGTGACTTTCTACATTGGCCTCGTCCTCTAAATAAATCCCATATTTGTCGCATAAATAATACCAATAAGGATCATCTGGATAATGTGAGTTACGAACATGGTTAATATTTGCACGTTTCATCAACTTAATTTCTTCTTCCATCTGTTGACGTGTCACAACTTTTCCTTTTTCAGGATTTGTTTCGTGGCGGTTAACACCTTTCAGTTTTACTGTTTTTCCATTTACATAGAAATAACGTCCAGCCAAACCAAACTCATCATCTTCAGCTTTTGTATCTTTAATTTCAACCTTTCTAAATCCTACATTCGTCGAAACTGTTTCGATTGTTTTGTTCTTTACATCTTTTAATTCTCCAACTAACGTATAACGATAAGGACGCTCTGCTGACCAAAGATTTGCATTCTTTAGTTTTAGTTTTAGTTTGTAAATAGATGAAGAATTAGGATTGATTGTAACTGCATCAGAATTGATAATATATTCAGTTGTTGCAATTTTTTCAGTTTCGTCGCTGTATAATTTATTTTGATAAAGTGTATAAGCAATTTTATAACCTTTTGCGACTTTATTTGATAAATTTCTAATATCAGCCGAAATATTTAGTTCATCATCTTTATAGTTATTCGTTACATCAGGAATTACAACCAAATCTCTAACTTGGATTTTCGGTTTTGATGTTAATGAAACTGTACGAAAAATTCCTGGCAATCTAAACATATCTTGTGCTTCTAAGAATGAAGCGTCAGAATTCCTATAGACTTCAACTGCTACAGAATTTTCACCTTTTTTATTTAGATAAGGTGTAATGTTAAATGAAGCTAAATTTCTAGAATTTTTAGAAAAACCAACATATTTTCCATTAATCCATAAGTAGAAAAATGAATCTACTCCATCAAAATTCATGTAAATATCACGTCCATCCCAATTTTTAGGAACATCGAATGTACGTTTATACGAACCAACTTCATTTCTATAAATATATGTTGTCCAATCTTTGTTAGGCTCTCTCATTACACCGCCTTTCCAATCATCAACTTTTACAGCATGCTGAAAAATAACTTTTTGATTGACATAAATTGGAACACCATATTTTAAATCTCCATTTTTCTGAATTCCAAAAATATTCCAACTCATCGGGACAGGAACATCAGCCCAAGAAGAGGTATCAAAATTGTTTTCGTAAAAATTTTTCGGTCTTTCGTTTGGGTTTTTTACCCAATTAAATTTCCAAGTACCATTCAAATTCATCCAATATGGACTATTTTCTGGTAAAAGTTTTACAGCTTGATTTTGATTCTCAAAAGAGAAAAAATAGCTTTTAGGTAATTCTTTGTTGAAGGATAAATTCATTGGCGATTCCCATTCGTTACCGTCTGGAGAATCTTTCGTTCCGTAATTGAAGCCCCCTAAATTATGAGTAAAAGGATTTTCAATTGGCGGATTTATTTGTGCAAAAGTTGTCTGAACAACAAGTGTAGAAACAATAACTTTACTGTATTTTGTTATAAGATTCATTTTTCAATAAGCATTTTTAATCACGTGTTAAACAAATATAGTCTAGATTATTAAATGATTATGCTTATTTGAAGAAGTAAAAATAAGGTGATAAAATTGTAAATAATTGTTTTTTAATCTTATGAATGATTAATGATTTTTTTTCTGAAATAAATAGAATTATAGAAAAATTTTAATTTGATTAAAAGAATTGTTTAAAAAGTATTATTGTAAAAAAAGACCACTTGCAAAAGTGGTCTTTAGATTAAGTTTTCAGCTTAAATTATATATTTTTTGAATTTGCACAGCTGTAATTAACTGGACCATCGTTTGGAATATCTTTTAAAATATCTAATAAATAATCCCAGAATTTTTGTACAGAAGCAATTTCTACTTTTTCGTCAGGAGAGTGAGCACCAGAGATGTTTGGACCAAAAGAAATCATATCCAAACCTGGATAATTTGTTCCAATAATTCCGCATTCTAAACCTGCGTGGCAAGCCACAACTTTTGGTTCTTCTCCAAATTTTGAAACATAAATTCCTTTCATCAATTCTAAAATTTCAGAATGAGTATTTGCTTTCCAACCTGGGTAAGAACCAGAGAATTTAACCTCAAAACCACCTAATTCGAAACCAGCTTTTAATGTTTGTGCTAATGCTTCTTTACCTGATTCTATAGAAGAACGCGTTAAACATAAAACACGAGCGTTTCCGTCAATAACTTCTACGCGAGCCACATTGTTAGATGTTTCTACTAAACCTTCAACATCTGGACTCATTCTGTAAACACCATTGAAAGCTGCCATAATTGTTTGAACAAAAACTTTAGAATCTTGTGCTGACATTGCATCAGTTGCATCAGTTGGTTCTAGTGTAATCACCATTTTAGGTTCTTTCGTTTCATATTCTTCAATAATTTCAGCGCGTAAAGTTTCGTAAGAAGCTTTGAAAGCGTCAACTTTATCTGTAGGAATCACAATTTTAGCCCAAGACTCGCGAGGAATAGCGTTACGTAAACTTCCACCTTCCATATGAGCGATTTGTAAACCAAATTCAGTTGCAGCATTTAATAAACGAGCAATTAATTTGTTCGAATTTCCTAAACCTTCGTGAATTTGCATTCCAGAGTGTCCACCGTTCAAACCTTTTAATGTTAAGGTAAAAGCAGTTCCGTTAGTAGCTTCTGTAGTGTAAGCTTTTGTCGCCGTTACATCAACACCACCAGCGCAACCAATGTCTAATTCATCATCTTCTTCGGTATCTAAGTTCAACAAGATTTTCCCAGATAAGAATCCAGCTTTCAAACCTAAAGCACCAGTCATTCCAGTTTCTTCGTCAATTGTAAAAAATGCTTCAATAGCTGGATGAGGAATATCTTTCGATTCTAAAATAGACATAATTGTCGCAACTCCAATTCCGTTATCTGCACCTAAAGTTGTTCCATTTGCTGTAACAAATTTATCATCTTCAATGTACATTTCAATTCCTTGTGTTTCAAAATCGAATGTTACATCGTTATTTTTTTGACAAACCATATCCAAGTGCGATTGCATGATCACTTTTTTACGGTCTTCCATTCCTGGATAAGCAGCTTTTTTGATTAAAACATTTCCTACTTCGTCCGTTTCGACAGGTAAACCTAAATCTTCACCAAATTTGATGATGAACTGACGTACTTTTTCTTCTTTCTTAGAAGGTCTTGGAACTGAATTCAATGCTGAGAAGTTTTTCCAGATTGCTTTTGGTTCCAAATTAAGAATATCGTTATTCATTGTTTGTTTTTTATTGTTCCTCAAAGTTACGGAATTGCGACAATATAGTTTTATTAAAGAAGTTTTAAATTTTTTTGATTCTCAACCAACCTTTTTATTTTTTTATGAATCATATTATTATAAATGAAAAAATAAAAACGTGATGTAATACGAAAAATACTATTTTTAAATAACACTAATGATTCATGAAGAAATTAACACTATTTACAATTTTGACTTTACTCAGTGCAGTATTGTTGAATGTTTTTGTTTTCAAGAAAACTTTCAATGATGACTCAGAGAAGATAATCGCTGAAACAAATCAATATAAACATCCAATAAATTCGATTGAAATGACTGAACAAAATAATCAGGATTTAGAATTTTTGAAAATGATGTTAAAAGATAATCGTATTGTTTTTTTGGGTGAAGGTATACATCAAGATGGACAAACTTTTAAAGCCAAATCACGCTTGATAAAGTATTTGCACGAAAATTTGGATTACAATGTTGTCTTGTACGAAGCTGGACAATATGATATGTGGATAACCAACCAAGAAATGGAAAAAGGAACTTTAGGTGTTGGAAAAGATTCGATTGCGGGACTTGGTATGTTTAATTTTTGGTGGGATAATAAAGAAACTCAACCTCTAAATAACTATTATTTACAAACTAAGAAAACAAATAATCCAATCACATTAGGTGGTTTTGATATGCAATATTCTGGTGATTTACTGACAGAAATTTTAAATAATGGGTATTTAAGACGTATAAAATTATTAAGAGAGTTTTTAGCGAATCAAAATATATCTTTATATGATTACCCTTTTTTAAATCAAAATATTGATAATCTTACAATTTTTAGATATAAAAAATTTACTGAAGCTACATATAAAAAAAATGAAATTACTCAACTCCTTAAAGAGTTACAATCGATTTCATTACGAATATCAAGGCTTCCAAAAACTGAAGAAACTAAAATCTATTCACGTTATCTGAAAGATATTAAAAACCATATTCAGAAAAATTTGATGTATAAATCTGGAACTAAGGAAAGTATGAATTTTAGAGATTCTTTGATGGTAGAGAATTTAATTTATCAATTGGATTCTCTTTATCCAAATCAGAAAGTAATTATTTGGTCGGCGAATGTACATGCTTACAAAAAATATTATCCGAATAATTTTAAACCATTGGGACAATATATCAAAGAAAAATACAAGAACCAATCGTATGCAATTGGTTTTACTTCGTATGGCGTTTATAATCCTCTGAAACAAATAATTAATACACCTAATAAATATGCGGTAGAGAATGCATTTCATCAACTTAATCAGCCTTATTTCTTTTTAGATTTTAGTCAAATTCCGAATCAATCTGCACTAAAATCTGAGTATTATTCAGTTATAGATCAAGGAATGAATGTAAAAGCAAAATGGAGTGACTTTGTAGATGGAATTTTTTACATCGATGTTAATCAAGAACCAACACCACTAAAAGAAGAGAAATAATGAAAAGTATAGAAATAAAAGATTTGAATTTTAGTTTCGGGTCAAAACAAATATTAAATCAAGTTAATCTTAATGTTCCGAAAGGAAGTATTTATGGCTATTTGGGGCGAAATGGAGCAGGAAAATCGACAACAATAAAATTGCTTTTAGGATTATTGAATTCGAATGAAGATACTATTTTCTTGAATGAGTTGAGTATCAAAAAACATCCTATTAAGATTCATGCTTTAACAGGTAATTTGATTGAAGCGCCTTGTTTTTACACAAAATTGACTGTTTATGAAAATTTAAAATACTTAGATGTAATTTATCAAAAAGGTGAGGAGCGAATTAGTGAAGTGTTAGATTTGGTTGGTTTGTTGTACGCGGAACATTATAAAACATCTGATTTATCGATGGGAATGAAACAACGTTTGGGAATTGCAATAGCGATTTTTCATGATCCAGAAATTTTGATTTTAGATGAACCTCTTAATGGATTGGATGCACAAGGAATTTATGAAATGCGCGAATTGTTTTTGAGGTTGAATGCATCAGGTAAAACGATTTTTTTGTCAAGTCATATTTTAAGTGAATTAGAACGAGTTGCTACGCATATTGGAATTATAGAAGGAGGAAAGATGATTTTTGAAGGCAAAAAAGAAGAATTACTTGGGAATGTTGTTCGTAAAGTTGCTATAAAAATAAATGATGCAGAGAAAGCAAAACAACTTTTTGAAAATGTAATAATTGAAGATAACGTCATGCATTTTGAAATTGAAAACGATGATGATTTTCATCAAAAAATACAACAATTAATTCAGCATAACATTAAAATTTATGATGTTCAGTCTGAAACAGCTAATCTTGAACAAATTTTTATTAACCTAATTCAACACTAAAATGACAAATACATTTTATAAAGCATTTGCTTCCGAACTATATAAATTATCAAAAAACAAAGAAATTTTTGGTGTATTATTTTTACCAACTTTAGTCGTTTTAGGTGTTTTTTTCTATTTAATTTATAAAGTACCAATGGAACCTATTGCTTTGAATCCGTGGTACGGTTTTTTAGGACGATATGTTTTTATGTTTTTCTATATGCTATTTCCAGTTTTAATTGCTGTGTTTGTGCATTCATGTTGCGATGTAGAATATAAGAACAACAATTATAAATTGTTATTTACACTGCCCATTTCACATGCTAAAATTTATTTAGCCAAAGCTTTATTTATTTTAATTATAGTCAGTTTTTCTGTTGTTGGGGCTTATGTGTTTTTTCTATTAAGTGGATATTTATTACAATTTATTTCACCAAATTATGGTTTTCAGAATTTTGATTTTAGAGAAATTGCTTTTTACACTTTTTTCAAATTATGGATTGGATGTTTAGCTGTATCTATGATACAATTTGCTTTGAGTTTATTCTTCAGAAGTTTTATTTATCCAGTAGGTTTTTCTCTATTTGTAACTGTTTTTTGTTCTGTGATTAGTAGTAAAAAGTTTGCAGATTTCATTCCTTATTCAAGTTCTCCAAAATCATTTGATAACTTAATGAATCAAATAGCATCTTTAGAAAGATTAGATTATATCAACCTTATATACAATATTTTCTTTTTAGGGTTGAGTTACTTTATCTTTATAAGAAAGAAAAATCTATAAAGCAAAAAATCCCTTGAATTCAAGGGATTTTTTAATGTATACTTTTTATATTTATCTTGTAGAAGGCATAGGAGATTCTTTGTCTACAACTGGTCTATTTTCGACGTTTGCTAAAATCCAAATTGTATTGAAAGCTAATTTTGTACGACGCGTCAATAAATCATATTCAATTTTGTCTGGTGTATCGCCTGGTTTGTGGTAATCATCGTGCACACCATTAAAGAAGAAAACAGACGGAATGTTATGTTTCGCAAAATTATAGTGGTCAGAACGGTAATAAAAACGATTTGGATCATCTGGCGTATTGTAACGCATATCTAAATTAATTCCTAATCCATCATTTGCTGCTAAAACAGCTTTGTGTAAATCAGAAGACAACATTTCAGAACCAATTACATAAACAAAGTCTCTTGTTTGTTCATTATGTTCGTAGTCTACTCGACCAATCATATCAATGTTAACATTTGCAACTGTGTTTGCAAGAGGAAAAATTGGATGTTCTGAATAATATTTAGAACCTAATAATCCTTTTTCTTCACCAGAAACATGTAGCAATAAAACCGAACGTTTTGGACGAATTCCTTTCTTCTCAGCTTCGCGGAAAATACGACCAATTTCCATTACAGCAACAGTTCCAGAACCATCATCATCAGCACCAGCATATAATTTTCCATCTTTTATTCCTTCGTGATCATAATGTGCCGAAATCACCACAATTTCTTCTGGTTTTTCTGATCCTTTGATGAATCCCATCACATTTCTCATTTGACCTTTTACTCGGTTAAAAGTTCCAGCAGGAATAATTTGGAAATAATTATTATTTGGTCCATTAATTCCTAATTCTTTGTAATAATTAGAGATATAGTTTCCCGCTTTTATTTCGCCTTCAGTTCCAGCATTTCTACCTTCCATATCAGGCGCAGCAATGATGTAAAGCTGTTTTTTTAATTCAGCTTCAGAAATTTTGTCTGTATATTTTACAAGACTCTTTTGATATTTCTCCTGAGAAATTGGTTTTGTAGAATCACAACTTACTAAAGTAGCAGTTAAAGCAATTGCAAATAAAAATTGTTTCATGTTAATTTTTTGAATTAAATTTAAAATTAATCTAACCAAGCAGAATAAAAAAGAAAATTTGAATAAAAAACCAATATTTATACGGATTCTATCCGAATTTGGGATTGTCTTTTTTATATTTGCCCGTTTTTAAATAAATTATGTCACAATTATTCAGAAAAAAATCTGTCGAATCCATTTTAGCAGAATCTGCAAAGAACACGACTACAATGAAAAGAACTTTAGGTGTTCGAGATTTAACAGGTTTTGGTATCGCCGCAATTGTTGGAGCTGGTATTTTTAGTACTATTGGTCGAGCAAGTTTTGAAGGTGGACCAGCAGTTATCTTCCTTTTTATTTTTACGGCAATTGCCTGTGGTTTTACAGCTTTTGCTTATGCAGAATTTGCTTCGTTAGTGCCTGTTTCGGGTAGTGCGTATACCTATAGCTATGTTGCATTTGGAGAATTATTTGCTTGGGTAATTGGTTGGGCATTGATTATGGAATATGCGATTGGGAATATTGTGCTCGCGATTTCGTGGAGTGATTATTTTACCACCTTGCTCTCCGGGATGGGATTACATCTGCCAGAATGGATGACAATGGATTATTTTACGGCGAGAGAAGGTTTTGAATTTGTTTCGAATGAGTTAGCGAAAGGTAAAACATTAGAAGGAATTGCGAATTCGCCTTATGCGCAAGAGATTCCAAAATATTTAGCCTTTAAAGATGCTCCATATTTAGGATTTAATTTAGTGGTGGATATTCCTGCATTAATCATTACTTTTTTGATTACAGCTTTGGTTTATCGTGGAATTAATGAATCGAGAAAAGCAAGTAATGCAATGGTTGTGTTAAAATTAGCTGTGGTACTTTTGGTAATTGTGGTTGGTGCTTTTTATGTGAATCCAGATAATTGGAATCCTTTTGCACCGAATGGAGTAGGAGGTGTTTTGGCTGGAGTTTCGTCTGTTTTTTACGCTTATATTGGGTTTGATGCGATTAGCACAACTGCGGAAGAATGTAAAGATCCGAAGCGAGATTTGCCTCGTGGAATTTTTGCGTCTATCATTATTTGTACTGTTTTATATGTGCTGATTGCTTTAGTAATTACGGGAATGGTTCATTATTCTGAATTGAATGTTGGAGATCCTTTGGCGTATGTTTTTGATAAAATTCAAGATTTAAAGTGGTTGGCAGGAATTATTGCTTTTTCGGCTGTAGTAGCGATGGCGAGTGTATTTATTGTTTTTCAAATTGGGCAACCTCGTATTTGGATGACAATGTCTCGTGATGGTTTATTACCAAAGAAATTTTCTACTATTCACCCGAAATTTAAAACACCTTCTTTTGCAACTATTTTTACTGGATTTGTAGTTGGAGTTCCTATTTTATTTACAGATTTGGAATTGGTTGTTGATGCTTGTTCTATTGGAACTTTGTTTGCTTTTGTGTTAGTTTGTGCTGCTGTACTTCGTATGGATGCCGATCCAAATGCGAAAAGAGGAAATTTTAAAACGCCTTTTATCAATGCAAAATACATTATGCCAATTGTAACTGCCGTGATTGTATTTTTATGCGCAACAACATTTAAAGATGATTCGATTGATTTCTTTACGAATAAACCGCAACCTATGCCAATTGAACATTTTGTAAATTCGTTATCGCCAAAAGAATTAAAAGATTCTTATGCAACAATTAATGAATTAACAGGATCTGAAATTGAATTTTTGGATGATTATTTGGCACAATTATCTCCAGAACAATATAAATCTACTTTGAGCAAATTACCAGTTTACGAAGATAAGAAGATGGAAAAAGGATGGGATGTTTTCAAACACAAAATTCCAATGATTCTATTCTTAATGATTTATGTTTTTATGGTAGTTAGAACATTTTTCAAAAGAACTTCTATTATTCCGTTAGCTGGTATGTTGTGTTGTTTTTATATGATGGCGCAATTAGGATTGAAAAACTGGATGATTTTCTTGATTTGGATTGCAATTGGTTTAACAATTTATTTCACTTACGGTTATAAACATAGTAAGTTGAGAAATGTTTAAACTTACAATAAACAATAAAAGATCCGATTATAATCATTTATAACCGGATCTTTTTGTTTCTATCAGTTATATTTGCAGAAATTTAACCCTATGAAAAAAATTCTATTGAGCCTGTTTATTTTAGGTTCTTTTTATGTTTCTGCGCAAGATATTGATATAAAAAAAGGAAAAGTTCTATTTGATAAAAAAGAAGTTGCATTAGTTGAAGGAAAAAAACGTGTTTATACGTTGTCAGATATACAAAATAAACCAATTTTATCTATTGAATATAAAGCTGAACCATATCCATATGGTGGTAATAAAATTTGGTTTAGATTGATTGATTTAACATCAAATCAGTCTAATGATTTTGAAACAGATATGAAAGGTTTCTCTTTATTTAATTTAGAAAAAGATATTGTGAAAACCTTTTCAAATGGACAATATAAGATTATTACTTCAAATGGAATAGATCAATCTATTGTACAACAAATTTTGCAACTTGATAAAAGAGATATACAAGAGGAATATAATAATGAAATTTTAGATTATAATAAATTATTAGATGAATTAACAGAATTAGTGAAATCTAATGGGATTTATTTTGACAATAAAGGAATTATATATCAAAATAACATTAAAATTGGACAAATATTGTATTCTCCTTCTGGATTTTCTGTAGATAATTATACTTTAGTTGAAAATAATAATTATAAAGTAGGTGAATTTGGAGGAAATTCTTTAGAAATTAGTGACTTAAATAAAGTTTATTCATTAAAATTAAAAGAATTAGAAAACCCATTAAAAGATAAAAGTTCAAGAGATATAAAGAATAATAAATTTTTTACCCAAATTGTAGGATTTGCTTTAAAAAATGGTTTTGCTTTAAATACTCAACTTCAAATAAAAAATTCAACAGAGGAAAGGGTTGATTATCAGAATAAAATTGCAGAAGCTAAAGCAAATTCTTCCAATTTATATGATGTCCCAGGTTTTCTTATTGACGAAAAAGGAAATAAGGTTGCTGGTAAACTTTCGATTAATTTTGAAAATGCAACAAGTAAAGTTGAAAAAAGCAATATAGAATCTTTACCTGAAAATTACGGTAAATCAGTTTATGTAAAAGCTGTAAATGAGAAAGGGAAAGAAAAATCTACACGATATAAATCAAACACAGGAGCAAAATTCTGTACAGATTCAGGAGATTGTTATATAGGTTTGAAAACGATTGGTAATGTTTTTAATTCAATTGGAAATGTAATGAGTTTAAGCACTGATTTTTCATATTTCTATAAAATTTTAAATGAAGATAACGGATTTCTTATTTTAGAAGAACCGTCTAATAATAAACTTTATATAAAAATACCTAATCAAGAAAAAGCGCTTTATTTAGGAAATAATAATGATGATAAATTGGAAAAAAATTTCAACGAATACATAAAATGTAGTTTAAATGTGACGGATTTTGACTTAAAATCTGTAGATGGAATCAAAACCTTTTTTGAAAAATATAAAACGACTTGTAAATAGTATGAAAAGCGATTCAATTTTGAATCGCTTTTTTTATTAAATTTATTTTCTCAAATAAGTTAGATAACTTCTTTATTTCGACGCAAAACTTTACCTTTGTCCTATAAATTTGACGACAAATGTTTAGAACTCATACTTGTGGTGAATTAACACAAGCCAACATTAATGAAAAAGTCACGTTAAGCGGTTGGGTATCAACGTTACGTGACAAAGGTTTTATGATGTGGATCGATTTACGTGATCGCTATGGAATCACACAAATCATCTTAGATGAAGAACGTTCTTCGAAAGAATTATTTGAAACTGCTCGTCATTTAGGACGCGAGTTCGTAATTCAAGTTACAGGAACTGTAATCGAAAGAGCTTCAAAAAATCCAAACATTCCAACAGGGGATATTGAAATCTTAGCAGAAAACATTACAATTTTGAATGAATCTGCATTGCCTCCATTTACAATCGAAGATAATACAGATGGTGGAGAAGATATCCGTATGAAATATCGTTATTTAGATATTCGTCGTAATCCAGTAAAAGAAAAATTAATCTTCCGTTCTAAAGTTGCGCAGGAAGTTCGTAAATATTTAGATGCACAAGAATTTGTAGAGGTTGAAACTCCAGTTTTAATTAAATCTACGCCAGAAGGTGCGCGTGATTTCGTGGTTCCATCTCGTATGAATCCAGGTGAATTTTATGCGTTACCACAATCGCCACAAACATTCAAACAATTATTAATGGTAGGAGGTTTAGACCGCTATTTCCAAATTGTAAAATGTTTCCGTGACGAAGATTTACGTGCAGACCGTCAACCAGAGTTTACACAAATTGACTGTGAAATGTCGTTTGTTGAACAAGAAGATATCATGAATGTTTTCGAAGGTTTAGCAAAACATTTATTACATACTTTCAAAGGATTAGAATTTGAACAATTCCCACGTATGACATTTGCAGAAGCAATGCGTCGTTATGGAAATGATAAACCAGATATTCGTTTTGGAATGGAATTCGGTGAAATCACAGACTTAGCTAAAGGAAAAGATTTCAAAATCTTTGATGAACAAGAATTAATTGTTGGTATTGCTGCGGAAGGTTGTAATGCTTACACACGTAAAGATATTGATAAATTAATCGAATGGGTTCAACGTCCACAAATTGGGGCAACTGGTCTTGTTTGGGCGCGTTATAATGAAGATGGAACATTTAAATCTTCTGTAGATAAATTTTATTCGCAAGAAGATTTAGCAGCTTGGGCAGAGCGTATGAACGCAAAACCAGGAGATTTAATGTTGGTGATGTCTGGTAATACAAACAAAGTTCGTGCGCAATTATCGGCTTTACGTATGGAAATCGCAGAGCGTTTAGGATTACGTAATCCAGAAGTTTTTGCTCCATTATGGGTTGTAGATTTTCCTTTATTAGAATGGGACGAAGAATCTGAAAGATATCACGCGATGCACCATCCATTTACTTCTCCAAAACCAGAGGATATGGAATTAATTGCGACTAATCCAGGTGAAGTTCGTGCAAATGCATATGATTTAGTTTTAAATGGGAATGAAATCGGTGGAGGTTCTATTCGTATTTTCGATAAAGAAGTTCAAGCAAGAATGTTCGAATTATTAGGATTTACGCCAGATCAAGCAGAAGCGCAATTTGGTTTCTTAATGAACGCTTTCAAATATGGTGCGCCACCTCATGGAGGTTTAGCATTCGGTTTTGATCGTTTTGTATCGATTTTAGATGGTTCAGAAACAATTCGTGATTACATCGCATTCCCTAAAAATAATTCGGGTCGCGATGTCATGATTGATGCACCTTCTCCAATTGATCAAACACAAATGGATGAACTGAATATTGCGTCAACATTTGTTGCAAAATAAAAAGAAAAATTTTCTATAAATATTAAAGACTACTTATTTAAGTAGTCTTTTTTTATTGATTAATTTTAAATTACATGACAATTTTTAAATGTAGAAGCAAAACCTTTGCTGTATCTTTGCAATTGTAAATAGAGAATAAATTGGAATTAAAAGAGCATTTAAGGCGTAATATCAAATTAGCATTTCCTGTAATGATTACTCAAATGGGGCAAATTTCTGTCAACATTATTGATAACATTATGGTTGGTGGTTTAGGTGGAAAATATGATAATATAGAAGATGAGGTTTTGGGGAAAACAGCTTTAGCAGCAGCTTCTTTAGGAAATTCATTATTTTTTGCGGTTTTAGTATTTGCTTTCGGATTTAGTTTTGCGTTGTCACCATTGATTGCGGCAGAAGATTCGAAAGGCGATAAAAAAATGGCTGCAAATTATTTTTCGCATAGTTTGGTCTTGAATATTACTCTATCAATCGGTTTATTCTTATTGATTACATTTCTGAAACCGCTAATGTTCTACATGGGACAACCCGCTGATGTAGTGGAAAAATGTATTCCATATCTAACGATTATGACATTTTCGATGATTCCATTGATGATTTTCCAAACTTTTCGTCAATTATCGGAAGGTTTATCATTAACGATTCCTGTTACAATTGCAACTGTTTTGAGTAACGTGATTAATATTACGTTAAACTATGGTTGGATTTACGGGAATTGGGGATTCCCACGTTTAGAAGTCGCTGGTGCAGCCTGGGGAACATTCGTTGCGCGTTTGGTGATGATGATTTTCTTAATTATTGTATTGTTTAATTTTAAGAAAACGAAATCAGTTTTGCAAGAAGTTCAATTTAAGGCAAGTAATTTTCAGAAAACTATTTTCAGAAAAATTGCTGGAATTGGAATTCCAACCGCCTTAACTTCTTTCTTTGAAATGAGTGCGTTCTCTCTGGCAGCCTTTGTTTGCGGTTATACATTTACAAACTCTATTGCAGATCAAGAATTAGCAAAAGTAAATTTAGCAGCTCATCAAATTGCGATAAATTTAGCTTCCACAACTTTTATGATGTGTACAGGAATTGGGGTTGCAGCAACGGTTCGTATTGGAAATCAATTAGGTTTAAAAGATTATAAAACCTTAAGAGAGGCAGGTTGGTCTTGTATTTTAATGGTTTTATCATTTATGATTTTGTGTGGAATTTTGTTTATTATTTTCCGTTATCAGTTACCAACAATTTATTTAGACAATCCAGATGTTATCAATTTAGCTGCATCCTTATTAATCATTGCTTCGCTTTTCCAAATGTCAGATGGCGTACAATTGGTATTACTAGGTGCTTTGAGAGGAATGACTGATGTTAAAATCCCTTCTATTCTAACGTTTATTTCATATTGGTTAATCGCAATTCCGATTGGTGTAGTCTTAGCTATTGTATTTGAAATGCGAGCATTTGGGATGTGGATTGGTTTAGGAACTGGATTAACAGCTTCGGCAGTGTTTTTGATGATTCGTTACAATCGTCAAACGAAGAAAATGATTAGGGAAAATCCTAATGCAGAAATAATTTTAGAAGATAAATTAAAAAACATATAAAATGGAATTACCAAAATTTTTATTGGCTGATAACTCTACAATGCCAGACAAAATCTTTATTTTACATACAGATTATCCTCGATTTTTATTAGATGTAGAAACTGACGATATTGAATGGTTTGAAGATATTTCTGAAGAAGAAGATAACGAAGAATTTAATACTGAAATTGCTAATTTAATTGAAGACGCTTTAGATTTTTATGATCAAGAAATGTCTTTGTTAGATGATGAAGAATAAGTCTTAAATAAATAAAATTTCTGTGTTTTTATTGGTGTAAGATTTACACTAAAATAATTTTATATGCTTGCATTATAATTTTTTTATTAGTATTTTGCAACTAAGAAAATTATTCAAAACCATGGAAATAAAAAGATTATTTGATTTTCCGCAAAATCAATTAGAAAATAATCCTCGAGAAGATGCATTGGTGTCTAAAGTGAACGGAACTTGGGTGAAAACATCTACGCAAGAATACGTTGGCAAAGCAAATGCATTTAGTCGAGGATTATTACAATTAGGAATCAAGCCACAAGATAAAATTGCAATAGTCACTTCAACTAATCGTACCGAATGGAACATCTGTGATATCGGTATTCAGCAAGTTGGCGCGATTTCCGTTCCATTATATCCAACACTTTCGGAAGATGATTTTGATTATATCTTAAATAATGCTGAATGTAAATTTATCATTGTTTCTGATAAAGGTTTATACGATACGGTTGCGGCTGTAAAAGATAAAGTGTCAACATTGGTTGGGATTTATAGTTTTGATGAAATTGCTGGAGTTCCTAATTATAAAGAAATTTTAGATTTGGGTGAAGATAATTCAACACAACATGAAGTAGATAGTATCAAAGAGATGATAAAACCTTCTGATATGGCAACTTTGATTTATACTTCTGGAACAACAGGTCGTCCGAAAGGTGTTGTATTAACGCACGAAAATATCGTTTCTGATGTTTTAATGTCTGTTGATCGTATTCCAGATTTTCCAAATCATGCGATTGCGTTAAGTTTTCTTCCGATTAATCATGTTTTCGAACGTATGTTGATTTATTTGTATCAACATTTGAGTATTGGAATTTGGTATGCAGAAAGCATCGATAAATTAGGAGATAATATGAAAGAGGTCAAACCACATGTAATGACGGTTGTGCCTCGATTAGTTGAAAAGGTTTACGATAAAATTTACAATACAGGTGCTTCTGCAGGAGGTCTTAAAACGAAAATTTTTATGTGGGCTTTAAGCCTTGTTGAAGATTACGATCCTTATAATCCAAAAGGTGGATTATTTGGGTTGAAACATTCTATCGCGAAAAGTTTGGTTTTCAGTAAATGGAAAGAAGGAGTTGGAGGAAATTTAGTATGTATGGTGTCGGGATCTGCACCTTTAGCAGCACGTTTGAATCATATTTTCTGGGGTGCTGGAATTCCAATTTTAGAAGGTTATGGTTTGACAGAAACTTCTCCTGTAATTTCGGTGAATTGTATGAAGAAAGATGGTTTCGGAATCGGAACTGTTGGTGCTCCATTAAAAGGAATCGAGGTTAAAATTGCAGAAGATGGAGAGATTTTAGTCAAAGGTCCTAACGTTACACAAGGTTATTATAAAGATCCTGAAAAAACTGCTGAAGCATTCACACCAGATGGTTATTTCAAAACGGGTGATATTGGAGTTCTTGAAAGAGGTTTACTTAAAATTACTGATCGTAAAAAAGAGATGTTCAAAACTTCTGGAGGAAAATATATTGCACCTCAAATTATTGAAAATAAGTTTAAACAATCTCGTTTTATCGAGCAAGTAATGGTTGTTGGAGAAGGAGAGAAGATGCCTTGTGCGATTATTCAACCTAATTTTCAAGTGTTGAAAGATTATTTACGTATCAAAGGAATTGCTGAACCTGCAACGAAGGCAGATTTAATTAAAGAGCCTGCAATTTTAGATATTATAGGTCGTGAAATTGAAAAAATGAATAAAGGTTTAGGACATTGGGAACAAATCAAAAAGTTTGAATTAACTCCTGATGAATGGACAATTGATGATGGATTATTAACGCCAACATTAAAATTGAAACGTAAAAATGTCTTGGCTAAATATCAAGATTTATACAATAAATTATACGATAAGAAATAATAAAAAATCCCTTCAAAAATTTTTGAAGGGATTTTTTTAATTTTATAATAATTAAGTTTTAATCTCGTCGTCCGCCCATTGCCATCATTACAAAATAAAGTAATTGCGCTAATGAACCAATCGCCGCTACTACATAAGTTCTTGCAGCCCATTTTAATGAATCTTTTGCGCCTTCATATTCGTTTGGCATTACCATATTGTTTCCTTTTAACCAAGCTAACGCACGGTTGGAAGCGTCGTATTCTACAGGTAAAGTAACAAATGCGAAAACTGTTGTTACCGCAAATAGGAAAATACCAATCCACAATAAAGTTGCATTTTTAGATGAAGCCATCACGATTAATCCTAACATCAAAATCCATTGATTTAAGCGAGATGCAACGTTTACCATTGGAACCATTTTCGAGCGTAAATGCAACATATTATAACCAACCGCATGTTGTACTGCGTGACCACACTCGTGCGCTGCAACTGCTGCTGCCGCTGCATTTCGTTCGTGGTAAACAACTTCCGATAAGTTTACCGTTTTATCAGCAGGATTGTAATGGTCCGTCAATTGTCCAGGAGTAGAGATAACACGAACATCGCGAATATTATTATCAGAAAGCATTTTTTCTGCAATCTCTTTTCCTGACATTCCGTTTGCTAAATGTACCTTCGAATAATACTTAAATTTACTTTGCAGTCGGTTACTAACAAACCAACTAATCAGCATAAATAACCCAATAATAATGTAATAACCTGTCATCTATTTTCTATTTTATTTTTTAATCAATTTTAATATTTATTCAAAATTCAAAAAGTATTCCAATAAGTGAATAGAGACAAAAATAGCAGAAAAGTTAGTTTTTTTGGCAGAGTTCTGTATTAAATCATATAAAAATGAACAAAAACTGACATTTTGCTCAAAAATTTTTGAATTGAAATTACAAAACTCATTACCTTTGTAAGCTATGAGTATTCGCATAATAGAAGTACAATCAAAACACGATTTGGAAGCATTTATTAAGTTTCCGATGAATTTGTATAAGGATAATCAATATTACGTTCCACCCTTTATTAATGAGGAGAAGGAAACATTAGATGTTTCTAAAAATCCCGTTTTTAAAGATGCTGAAGCGCGTTATTTTCTTGCTGAAAAAGAAGGTAAGATTGTGGGACGTGTTGCGGCAATTATCAATTGGCAAGAAGTCAATAATCAACAAAAACGTAAAATGCGTTTCGGCTGGTTTGATATGATTGATGATATCGAAGTCACGAAAGTACTTTTGGCAAAAGTCACGGAAATAGGTAAAGAAAATCAATTAGAATATATAGAGGGACCAGTTGGTTTTTCGAATTTGGAAAAGGCAGGTTTGCTAACTTTCGGATATGATAAATTGGCTACAATGGTTGGTTTATATAATTTTCCGTACTATGCGCAACACTTAGAATCATTAGGTTTTGAAACGGCTAATGAGTGGGTGGAATATGAATTGGCTGCACCAACAGAATTGCCAGAAAAGGTTATCAAATTTAATAAAATTATTCGAGAACGTTACAAATTACGAGAATTGAAGTTTACAAAAACTTCTGAAATTATTCCGTATGTCGACGAAATGTTCGATTTGTTAGATAAAACTTACAGCGAATTGGATACTTATGTGCCAATTGCGGATTACCAAATAGAATATTACAAAAAGAAATATATTCCGTTTATCAATCCAGATTTTGTGAACTGTATTGTTGATGAAGACGGAAAAATGGTTTCGTTTGCAATTACGATGCCTTCTTACTCGAAAGCGATGCAAAAAGCGAAAGGTAAAATTTTTCCTTTTGGTTGGTGGCATTTAATGAAAGCAAGTAAAAATAATGATTCTGCTCAATTTTATTTGATTGGAATTGATCCGAAATTTCAAGGAAAGGGAGTTACAGCATTGATTTTTAATGCAATGTTTGATACGTTTAGAAACAACGGGATCAAATTTTTGGAAACAAACCCTGAATTAGCGGACAACGAAAGTATTCAAGTTTTATGGAAAGCATATAATCCTGTAAATCACAAACGTCGCAAAACTTTCAAGAAATCAATTTAATATAAATAATAATGTTGTATATTTTGGATTAAAATTCGTCAATTCGAGTGATTTTTAGAAAGATTATTTTTAAAAATTGTATCGAGAATTAAGATATATTTTATCTTCAAAAACCTTATTCTCGATACAAAATTCTAAACGAATTTCACTCGAATTGATGGTTTTATTTATTTTGATAATCAAAATTTATAACATAGAAATTATAAATGTATAACATAATAAATATGTTTGATATTCATCAATTAGAGAAAGAATATTCAACTTTCAGACAAGAAGGTTTTGATTCGAAATGGTTAAATTTTGAAGCTTTAAATCACTATTTTTCATTAAAATCAAGTCAAAAAGAGCAAATTGGAACATCTTTTTTAGGAAATGAGATTTATAAATTAAGTTTCGGGAATGGAGAAAAACGTTTATTGATTTGGTCTCAAATGCACGGAAACGAATCTTCTGGAACGCGTGCAATGTTTGATGTGATTAATTTTTTTGAACAAAAATCTGAATTAGCTCAAACCATTTTATCTCAATTGACAATTGATTTTATTCCGATGTTAAATCCTGATGGTGCAAATGTCAATACACGTAGAAATGCGGTTGGAATTGATATTAATCGTGACTTTTTAGCAAAAGAATCAACAGAAATTCATGTTTTGTTGAATCAAGTGGAGAAAGGAAATTATCAAACGTTATTCAATTTGCATGATCAGCGTACGATTTTCAATGTTGGACAAACAGAAAAACCTGCAACGCTTTCTTTTTTGGCGCCTTCTTACAATGTTGAAGAAGATGTAAACGAAGTTCGCGAAAAAACGATGGGAATTATTCAGGCAATGAATATTGAATTGCAAAAAGTAATTCCTGGTCATGTAGGTCGTTATACATCAGAGTTCTATCCGATGTCTACTGGGGATAATTTTACAAAAATGGATTATCCGTGCGTATTATTTGAAGCGGGACATTTTCCGAATGATTATCAACGTAATACAACAAGAAAATACAATGCATTGGCTATTTTAGCAGGATTGAATGCTTTAGCTAAGCAAGATAACTTTCCGTTTGATGAATATTTAGCGATTCCTCAAAATGGACAAAAATATTTGGATGTTGTGATTCATAATGTTCAAATTCTGAATGGTGAAAAATCTTCTGTTGTTGATTTGGGAATTTATTTTGAAGATGAATACAACGAAGAAAATAATTCGGTAGAGCAAATCGCAAAAATTATTGAAATTGGTGATTTGCGAAAATTTATTGGTCATCTCGAAATTGATGCTGAAAAACAAGTTTATAAAGGAGCATCCAAAAATTATCCTTTATTGAATCAATTGGCGACTTTCGAAATTGGCTCAATTAAAGTTGAAAATGGGCAAATCATTTCATAATTATTTATACATTTAACCTATAAACTAAAAATACAATGAAAAAAATATTAGCAATTGCACTTGTTGCAATGTTGGGATTTTCTACGCAATCGTTTGCTCAAAATAAAGTGTTGAATCGTACGATTACAGCTGAAAATGGGAAGAAAATGTTGACGGGAGAATTCAATAGAAAAGCTTTGGAAGAAGAAGATTTTAAAGAATGGTATCACCACGAATATGACACTTACGAAGTTGAGAAAAGTAAATTGAAAGGTTTAAAAGATTTACGTAACTACCGTTTGGAAGTTTTTGTAGGAACTTGGTGTCCAGATTCTCGTCGTGAATTACCACGTTTGTACAAAATTTTAGATGATATTAAATTTCCTCAAAATCGTTTGAAAGTGATTGGTGTAAATCGTCAAATGAAAAGTTTCAACGGAGAAGAAATCAATAAAAATGTGACTCACGTTCCGACAATTATCGTATATAATAATAAAAAAGAAGAAGTTGGTAGAATTGTAGAATCTCCAGTTTCGGGCTATCTAGAAGAAGATTTGGCACAGATTGTGAATGGTACGCCATTGACTCCAAATTATGCAAATGAATAATTTAAAGAAAATAATTCTTGTTGTTGTAGCCTTTATTTTTGGTGTGATGATAACGTATTTCATCATGGATAAATTCAAATCTGAAAGCTATACCGAACAATCTCATGTGATTGCGTATCAAATCGAACGAATGAATAAAATGATTGTTGCAGAACAAACCTATTCAGATTTATACAATCACACGTCAAAAAAATCGTTGCCAGGTTTAACTGATATTTTTTCTGCGGATAAAAAGGTGACACTTTTGGTGAAAGCCAAAGCACAAGCAACGTATGATTTAAAAAAAATGGATATTGAATTGGATTCGGTGAATAAAAAAATCATCATCAAATCTATTCCTCCAGTTGAAATCCAAGTATATCCAGATGTTAGTTTTTATGACATGGATCAAAGTGTTTTCAATAAATTTAGTAAAGATGATTTGAACGGAATTAAAAAACGTGCCGTGGAGCATGTGGAAAAAACTGTGGATCAAACCAAACTAAAACAAGAAGCACATCAACAATTAATTCAAAATCTTGGCGATTTGTATTTCCTTGCAAAAACCTATGGTTGGAAGATAGAAGATAAAACGAGTTATGCCAACGAATTGAATAAATTATACGATTAATAAATAATTAAAAACCTGTTCCGATAGAATAGGTTTTTTTTCGCTGAATAAAGAAATGAAGTGTTTCTTTCTTTAGAATTAAAATTGAAAATAGTATTTTCGCTTAATATTAAAAATAAAAATGAATTGGCGTAGATTTTTACTTCCATTTTCTGGTTTATATTGGATAGGAACTTCGGTTCGAAATCTGTTTTACAATATAGGAATGATGCGTTCCTCATCATTCAATATTCCAATTATTAATGTTGGAAACCTTTCTGTTGGCGGAACGGGAAAGTCACCTCATATCATGTATTTAATTGATTTGTTGAAAGACGAAAAATTAATTGCAACATTGAGTAGAGGATATGGACGAAAAACAAAGGGTTTTTTGATTGCAAATTATTCTTCAAAAGTGTATGATATAGGAGACGAACCAATGCAGTTTTTTCAACGTTTCAAGAATAGAATATTGATTGCTGTTTGCGAAGACAGAGCTTTTGGTGCACAAAAATTAATTGACCATTATAATGCAGAAGCAATTTTGTTGGATGATGCATATCAACATCGAGGAATAAAAGCTGGTTTCAATATTTTGTTGACCGATTACAATAATCCATATTACAAAGATTTTTTATTGCCAGCAGGTGATTTGAGAGAGAGTAGAAGTGGAGTTCGTCGTGCAGATATTATTATTGTAACGAAATGTCCAGACAGAATTTCGGAAGAAAAACACAAAGAAATTTCGAAAAAGATTAACTTAAAATCTCATCAGCAATTATTTTTTTCGAAAATTGTTTATGATAACAAATTGATTGGGAAATTGGATAATGTTGAGAAATCGACTTGGAAAAATCTGAATGTTATTTTAGTTACAGGAATTGCTAAAACAGATGGTTTGGTAAAATTTGCGGAAGAAAACTTTGCAAATGTCTTGCATTTAGAATATCCAGATCATCATAATTTTAGTCAATCAGAAATTGAGTATATTTACAAACGATACGAAGATACGGAAGGTAGAAAGCGTTTTGATAAAATTATCATGACAACAGAGAAAGATTATATGCGTTTGATGGAAGAATCCATGATAAAGGACGATTTATACTACATTCCGATTAGTATCGATATTAACGATAAAGAAAAATTTAATCAAACTATTTTAGAGTATGTTGGACAGAATTAATGAGGCTGTAAAGTACATCAATAATTTATTGCCAGATCAACCAGAATTTGTAATTGTGTTAGGGTCTGGATTAGGAAAATTAGAAGATGAAGTAGAAAATAAAGTTGTTATTAGCTACAAAGATATACCAAACTTTCCTCAAGTAACAGTAGAAGGGCACAAAGGTCATTTAGTATACGGAACTATTTTAGGTAAAAAAGTTTTGATGATGGCTGGTCGTTTCCATTATTATGAAGGATATTCGATGGAAGAAGTAACGTTCCCAATGCGTGTATTTAACGGATTAGGAATTAAGAAAGTTGTTTTATCGAATGCTTCTGGAGGTGTTAATCCAAATTTCCAAGTTGGAGATATTTTATTGGTAAAAGATCATATTAATATGATGCCAGAACATCCTTTACGCGGAAAAAATATTGACGAATTAGGACCTCGTTTTGTGGATATGTCTAAAGCATATGACAGAGAAATGTTGAATGAAGCTGCAGAATTTGCAAAAGCAAATGATATCCTGGTTCATCAAGGAGTTTATGTAGGATTACAAGGACCAACTTTCGAAACGCCATCTGAATACGGATTGGTTCGTTTTATTGGAGGAGATTGTGTTGGTATGAGTACAGTTCCTGAAGTTATTGTTGCTCGTCACATGGATATGCGCGTTTTTTGTTTATCTATTATTACAGATTTAGGTGGACCAGAAATTTCATTCGATGTTTCGCACGAAGATGTATTAAATGCAGCGAATACAGCAATGCCAAATGTAATTCGCGTGGTAAAAAGCGTAATCGAGAATTGTTAATTTTTGATATTACTTAGATAAATTAATAAGCCAACTGAAAAGTTGGTTTTTTTTTTATTTTAAAGTATTTATAAAAGCTACTATTTATTGAAAATCAAAATTTTATAAATATTGTTGAAAAAGAGTAGTAATTATTTTGTAACGGTTCTTATTGCTTAGTATTTCAATCTATTTCCGATAACTCTAATGCTAATATACAAAAATTAGGATATGATTTAAGTTATAATAATGTTTTTAAAAATCTAAAATATTAGTTTTTTTTACTTAAAAAATATTACAATTTATAATTAGCTCGTTTATAACGTTGTTTGCCGTTCCTCGTTTTACCATATTTTATTAATTTATTAGAACATACTTTTGTTTGATAAACAATGGTAAAAGTTGATTTTGTCATATCTTATTAAAGATAAATTATATTGAAGATTTTATATAGTTTCTCTAAATGGAATTTCTAGTTGAGTTCCGAATTTTTTTTGATTATTGGATAAATTAGAGATAGCAACACCTAATAGTCGAACTGGTTTTTCTAAGGAGTAACCTTCACTTAATAAATCATAACAAATAAGATCAAAAAGTTCTCTATTTTTAACTGGAAATGATGCTGATTTACTTTTTGTAGTAACCGAAAAATCATTGTGTTTTATTTTTACAGTAATTGTTCTTCCATAAATTGATGTTTTTAAAGAAAAGTTCCAAACATCTTCTATTAGTGGAAATAAAGCAATTTGCATTTCTTCTAATGTTTCTAAATCTTTGCTAAAAGTTGTTTCTGAACCAGATGATTTTCGCAATCGAGTAGGGTTGACCTCTCTAAAATCTAATCCTCTAACAATATTGTAATAGTATTTACCTGATTTCCCGAATTCCCGTAACAGTTTTTCTAATTCTAGGTTTTTCAAGTCCAAACCTGTATGAATGCCCATCATTTGCATACGTTCGGCAGTTACTTTTCCAATTCCATGAAATTTTTTGATTGGTAATTGATCAATAAAATTTTCAGACATTTTAGGCGTAATCACATAAAGTCCATCAGGTTTGTTATAATCCGAAGCAATTTTAGCTAAAAATTTATTGAAAGAAACACCTGCAGAAGCAGTCAAATCTGTTCGTTCCTTTATTTTTTGTTTGATTTCGTTTGCAATATCTGTGGCGATTTCGATGTCTTTATGGTTAATTGTTACATCCAAAAAAGCTTCATCCAAAGATAAAGGTTCAACCAAATCAGTATATTCAAGAAATATTTCACGAATTTGATTCGAAACTTCTTTATAAACTTGAAATCGAGGTTTTACAAATATCAAATGTGGACATTTGCGTTTTGCAACAACAGAAGACATTGCAGAGCCGACGCCATATTTTCTAGCTTCGTAACTAGCGGTAGCAATCACACCACGTTCTTCATTTCCGCCAACAGCAATGCATTTCCCTCTTAATTCGGGGAAATCTCGTTGTTCAACAGAAGCATAAAAAGCGTCCATATCGATGTGAATAATCTTACGCTGCATCTTGCAAAATTACTCGCTTTATTTTAAATGATACTCTTGAATAAAGTTTTTTAAGTTTTTCTTATCGGCAACAATTGTCAAATAATCGCCCAATTCAATTGGTACATTTCGATCAGGATTGTGAATCATTTTTCCATCGCGCTCTATCGAAACCACAATTCCTTTTGCCGTATCTTTTACCCAGCCAATCGATTTATGCTCCAAAACACAAAAATCATTCGGAATAACTACTTTATCCAACGTAAAATTATCTGTATTTTTAAGATCATTATTTTCTGGAGGAGTTTCACCAATAATTTGCAAATACTTCTCAAATCGTTGAATATGTTCATCCGTTCCAATAATTCCAATTTTATCGAAAGGATATAAAACTGATTCAGAATTTGGAGTCTGAATAATTCGATCGCCACGTTTGATATAGGCAATATTGATCTGAAATTTTGTTCGCCAATCCAATTCACCCAAAAAAACACCAATAAAATTGGCATTTTGCGGAACAATCATATCCGAAATATGCGTGTTATCCCAAGTATATTGAAATTTATCTTGTTTCTTTTTCTCTTCAATTTTTTTAGTCAAAATTTCACGTTCATTTAAGTTATAAATGAATTTTGTTTGAATATAATTGTAAAATTGATTGAAATATTTTGAAAGAAAATACATTGTAATCAATAATCCAATAACTAATACAATTGAGGCAATTGTGCTTGAAAAAAATTGATTATAAATAAAAATTACAGCAACTACAACTAAAGTTAAACGGATAGAAATAATCGCGATAATTGGTGCACGATTATAATTAGATTCATCCCAAAACTCTCCAATAATTTCTCTTTTTGGTCGATTTCCAATAATTGCCCAAATAAATGGAATACACAATACAAATGTCAATGTAAGGCTAACCAAACTTGCGCCAAAATAGGTAAACCAATCGGTTAATAAGAATAAAACGTAGCTTTTGATAATCAATGTGATTGCGATAATGATTATTCCATTGATAAAAATTGTAGAAACTGTTTGTTTGATGATTTTATTCCATTTATTTTCGTTTTGAATGTGTTGTGTATCAGATGAATAATTTTCAACACCTTGAATAAATTTTTGTGGAAGAACTTTTTCCAATAAAGTATAAACTTTGTCAGATGATTTTATTAAATAAGGTGTAGTAAATGTTGTAATTGCCGAAACACCGACTGCAACAGGAAATAAGAAGTCGCTTGTTACGCCAAGAGAAAGTCCCAAACCAGCAACGATGAAAGCAAATTCACCAATTTGTGCCATACTCATTCCTACTTGTACGGACTGTTTTAGCGGTTGTCCTGAAATTATAGCACCTAAAGTGGTAAAAATTAACTTTCCAAAAATCGTCAGCAATGTTACAATTAAAATTGCCCATTTGTGTTCGTACATTGAAACAGGATCAATCATCATTCCAATAGAAATAAAGAAGATTGTAGCAAATAAATTTTTTACAGATTGAAAATTATGTTCGATTTTTTCTGCATAAACAGTTTCAGCTAGAATAGACCCCATTACAAATGCACCTAATTCTATAGAAAACCCAGCACTATCCGCGATATAAACCATTCCAAGACATAACCCAATTGAGATAATTAGTAAAGTTTCATCATCTAAATAGTTCTTAATTGAACGTAAAAAAGTTGGAATAATAAAAATTCCTCCAATAAACCAAACCGCTAAAAAGAAACCTAATTTAACGAAAGAATTAATCATTTCTGCTCCGTTAAAATGCTGGCTAACCGCCATAGTAGAAAGCATAACCATTAATAAAATGACCACAATATCTTCTACAATTAAAATTCCGAAAACGACATTCGCGAATTTCTTTCGTTTCAATCCTAATTCATCAAATGCTCTAATAATAATGGTTGTAGAGGAACTTGCTAATAAACCGCCGAGGAAAATACTATCCATTGTCGACCAATTCATAAATCGACCAACAAAATAACCAACGGTTACAATACAAATGATTTCGACAATCGCAGTGATGGAGGCAGAACCACCAACATTGAGTAATTTTTTGAAACTAAATTCGAGACCAAGACTAAAAAGCAAAAATATAACACCAATCTTCGCCCAAATCTCCACATTATGTTCTTCTGCAACGGACGGAATATATTCGAAATGCGGTCCAACCAAAAAACCAGCAATAATATAACCTAAAACAAGAGGTTGGTTGATGCGTTTGAAAATAAGCGTCGTCACAGCGCCTACACATAGAATTAATCCAAGATCGGTAATGAGTTTTGGCAAGTGTTCTTCCATAAATTGCGTTTAATCTCCAC
Source organism: Empedobacter sp. UBA6305 (assembly GCF_002440405.1). NCBI lineage: Bacteria > Pseudomonadati > Bacteroidota > Flavobacteriia > Flavobacteriales > Weeksellaceae > Empedobacter > Empedobacter sp. UBA6305. Next base: position 86,265 of record NZ_DJTP01000002.1, read on the forward strand.
TAATTTAAGAATTTTTTAAAAGATAATTAATTGTTCAACTATTGATTAACTTTATATCATTATCAATTTTGTTTGAGAATAAAAAAAAACTCACTAATTCTAATGAACTAATGAGTTTGTATTTTATTATCGAAACGATATTTTACAAAGTAATTTTTGCTAAATAAGAATCTCCTTCGGTTTTTATTTTTGTACATTTTAGTTTATGATATTCGCACGCATTTTTTAACGTGTCAAAATCCAAATACAACCATTGAATAGGTTCTTCTTGCTCGCCTTTATAATGAACCGTAAAATCTAATTCACCATAGTAATTTCCATTACTCGGAATCCATTTTCCACCATCTTCGTCTTCATCAAACATATAAATAATGTCGGTTCCATCAATCAAAACTTGACCATTCTCGGTTAATAAATTTTTGATTTTATCCAAGAAAACATTAATTAAAACTAAATTCTGAAAAATTCCAGTTCCGTTCATCAAAAATAGAATCGTATCAAATTTCTCAGCTTCATTGATTTCAAGGAAATTCTGAACTTTTGCATTTTTAATTCCTCTCAACAAACAAGCTTCAATCGCTTTTGGAGAAATATCAATCGCTAAAACATCTGAACTTTTTTCTTGCAAATAAAGTGAATGAGAACCTGCTCCACAACCAACATCCAATATTTTTCCTTTTGACAAATCAAGTGCTTTTTGCTCTAGAGGAGGCATGTCATCATACTCTCGAAAAAGATAATCAATTGGCATCACATCTAACTCTGAAATTGATGTTTCGGTATAGAGATCTTCGGGCGAATGATTGGTTTGATAATCTAAAATTGCCTGTCCGAAAAGGTCTTTCATGTTATTTTTATTTTTATTTTTATTTTCTGATTAATACAGAAACTTTTATTTATTATTTTTTGCTAAAATTGCCTCAACAATTTGCTGTGCATGTACGCGCGAATTTTCAATAAACCAAATATTTGTCAACATACCACCACAAACAACGCCTGCCAAATATAAACCATCCACATTTGTTTCCATTGTTTCGGGATTATAAGTTGGCGTTTTCAATTCATCATCACTGAAAGTTATTCCACAGTTCTCCAAAAAATTGAAATTTGGATGATAACCAGTTAAAGCTAAAACGGTATCATTTTCAATTGAAATATCACCTTCTGGTGTTTTGATATGAACTTGATTTTCGTCAATAGAAGTAATATTCGAGTTGAAATAAGCTTTGATACTTCCTTCTGCAATTCGATTTTCGATATCAGGACGAACCCAATATTTTAGTCGATGCGTAAAACCTTCGCCACGAATCACCATTGTTACATTGGCACCTTTTCGATAACATTCTAAAGCTGCATCAACAGAAGAATTATTCGCTCCAACAACCACTACGTTCTGAAAAGAATAAGGGTGAGCTTCCTTGTAATAATGATGAACTTTTGGCAAATTTTCACCTTCAATATTCATTAAGTTTGGAATGTCATAAAAACCAGTTGCAAGGACTATATTGTTAGTTGAATAGTTATTTTTTGATGTTTTAACTTCGAAATGATTTGTTTCAACTTTATTAATCGTTTCAACTTCTTCGTATAGATTTAGATTGAATTTGAAATATTTATGAATGTTTCGATAATATTCTAACGCCTCTTGTCGACCAGGTTTTGTCTCAATACAATTGAACGGAATTTCTCCAATTTCTAATCGTTCGGCAGTCGAAAAAAATGTCATATACAAAGGATAGTTGTACAAACTATTTGTTAAAGCACCTTTTTCAATAATTAAATAAGAAAGATTGTTTCTTTTCGCTTCTATTGCACAAGCCAAACCAATTGGCCCAGCACCTACAATTATCAAATCATATTGTTCTTTCATCAAGCAAATTTACGGATAATCAGTTCGGTAATCTTTATGATTTTCTTCAATTTTTTTAAAAATAATGTTTAACTATTTGGATTAACGAAATATATTAATAATTTTGTTTGACAATTTTGTCAAAATAAAAAAGCCGCACAGATATGAAAGACGATACAGAAGAATTGATCAAAGAAACAGCGAAAAGAATGTTTTTTGGTGAAGGTAGATTTCATGCAACAACGCATGAAATAGCTGATGAAGCGAAAGTGAATAGAACGTTGATTAATTATTATTTCAGATCGCGAAACAATTTAATTAGTATTATTTACGAAGAAGCTACGCGAGTAAGTAATGAAAAATCGCGTGCTATTTTTGATAGAAATCGTGATATCAAAGAAATGATTGGCGAATTTATAGAGGATTCTATTGCAACATCAATCAAGTATCCATATTTGGAAACTTACATCGTTACCGAAATGAATAAAAATAATACAATGTGTTCTAAGTTAATGAAAGATGATTTAGATGTAGTTGTAAATGTTTTTTACGAAAGATTAGAGGAAGAAATGGAAAAAGGAACGATTAAAAAGATGGAGCCACTTCAGTTTTTGTTAAACATGATTTCATTGGTTAATTATCCATTTACAATTCGTCCGCTACTTCAATTGGATTTGAAATTGAGCGACGAAGATTTCAAACGTATTCTTTCTGATCGAAAAGAAATTATTCTCAATACACTTTTTAATAATTAATATATCAATGAAAAGGTTAAAACAATTACTTTCTATAGCGATTGTAGCGTTGATGAGTTCTGCTAATGCCCAAGAAATTATTGCACTTAAAGATGCAGTAAATTTTGCATTAGAAAATAAAGCTGATGCTAAACGTGCGAATTTGGCTATCAAAAAAGCAGAATATAAAATTGATGAAGCTAGAGCAGGAGCTTTGCCACAGGTTAGTGCAAATGCAGGATTACAGTATAATCCAATTGTGCAAGAAACTGCACTGACAATGGGAGGGCAAACAACTATCATTAAAATGGGACAACCATGGAATTCGAGTTTGGGAGTTACGGTTAATCAAAATATTTTTGATCAGCGTGTTTTTACAGGACTTAAAGCAGCAAAATCTACACGTGAATTTTACCAAATTAATGCGGATTTAACAGATGAACAAATTATAGAGCGAGTAGCGAATGCGTATTATCAAGTTTTTATTCAAGAAGAGAAATTAAAAACAATTGATAAAAGTTACGAAAACACGAATAAAGTTCGCAATGTTATCAAAAGTTTAGTGGATAATGGATTGGCAAAGCCTATTGATTTAGACCGAATAGTTGTACAATTAAATAACATATCTTCATCTCGCCAACAATTGGTAAATGCAGTAGAAATTAACAAGAATGCATTGAAATTTTATATGGGTTATACAATTGAGAAACCAATTAATTTAGCAGTAGAAACTATTGCGCCAAATTTAGTTTTGTTGGAAGATCAAATAGATGTTGAAAATAGAACAGAATTTAAAGTTTTATCAAAACAAAAAGAATTGTTAGATTTTGCTAAAGAAGCCGAGCGTGCGAATTTATATCCAACAGTTGGTTTAGCTGGAAATTATGGATTGCAAGGTTTTGGCGAAAAATTTATTACGTCGAAAAGTTACATCTGGTCAGATTTGGCTTCGATAGGTTTGAGTGTTAAAGTTCCGATTTTTTCAGGAGGAGCTACAAAAGCAAAAATTAATCAAGCTGAAATTGATTTGTTGGACATCGAAGAGCAAATGAATGATACAAAACTTGGGTTGAGTTTAGAATATCATAATGCGAAAGCGCAAATAGAAAATGCGTTAAAAAGTGTCGATATTCAAGAAGAAAACGTGAGTTTGGCGGAGAAAGTTTTAGCAAATACACAAAATAATTATCAACAAGGCTTAGCTAATTTGACAGAAATTTTAGACGCAGAAAATGCGTTGACAGACGCTCGAAATAATTACTCAAATGCTTTATTAGAATATAAAATTGCAGAAATAGCATTAATCAAAGCAAAAGGAGACTTAAAAACATTAATTCAATAATAGAACCGATTTATGAAATCAGTAAAAACTTTACTTTATATATTAATTGCTGCTGGCTTGATTGGTGGAGCAGTTTACATAATCAAAAATAACAAAGCGAAGCAAGAAAAGGAAGTTGCGATTGTAAATGCTAATAACGATGAGGTTGTGGTAAATACAATTAAAGCAAAATACGAAAGCTTAAATACAGATTATACGTCAAACGGTACATTTGCGCCATTTCAGGAAATGAGTTTTCCTTCAGAAATTTCAGGAAGAATTGTTCGTGTATTGGTAGATGAAGGTAGTTATGTTTCTGTTGGTCAAACATTGGCAACAATCAAAAAAGATGCAATTGAGGTTGATGTAACTCAAGCACAAAATAATCTTCAAAATGCGATTATAGATAATCAACGTTACGAAAATGCGTACAAAACTGGAGGAGTAACAAAGCAACAATTGGATAATTCGCGTTTGCAATTAAAAAATGCAAGAGCAGCGGTTTCTGCACAAAATTTACGTGTTCGTGATACCAATGTAAAAGCAACTATTTCTGGTGTGATTAACAAGCGTTACATAGAGCCAGGATCTGTAGTAGCACCGGGTTCGCAAATGTTTGATATTGTTAATGTGTCAAAACTAAAATTACAAGTTACAGTAACAGAAGCTGAAGTTGTGAATTTGAAAGTGGGACAAACAATCAAAGTATTGGCGAGTGTTTTTCCTGATCAAGAATTTGCAGGAAAAATTTCTTTTATTGCGCCTAAAGCAGATGCTTCATTAAACTTTCCAGTAGAAATTCAAGTTTCGAATAATTCTGGTTTAAAAGCTGGTATGTACGGAACGGCAGTATTCTCGACAAAAGATGATGTAAATGCAGGTAAAAATGTATTGGTTGTTCCAGCAAATGCTTTCGTAAATGGAATTAGTTCTGGACAAGTTTTCGTGGTTGAAAATAATACAGCAAAATTAACGAAAGTTGTGATTGGAAAAACAGTTGGAACTGAAGTTGAAATTATTAGTGGAATTAAAGATGGAGCTGAAATCGTGACAAGTGGTCAGATTAATCTGAAAGATGGAACGAAAGTAAAAGTTGTAAAGTAAGATAGATTTCCATGAAAATAGCAGAAATATCAATTAAACGTCCCACAATGATTATCGTGTTATTCACGATTTTGACTTTGGGAGGATTGTTTAGTTATACGCAAATGGGATACGAATTAATCCCAAAATTTGAAACGAATGTTGTTACGATTTCAACGGTTTATCCTGGAGCTTCTCCAAACGAAGTTGAAAATTCTGTAACCAAAAAGATAGAGGATGCGGTTGCAGCCTTAGAAAATGTAAAGAAAGTAGAATCGAAATCTTACGAAAGTTTATCAGTTGTAATGGTTACGTTGAATTCTGATGCAAATGCAGATTTAGCGTTGAATGATGCGCAACGTAAGATTAATGCCATTGAGAAAGATTTACCTGATGATGTAGATCCGCCTTCTTTGACGAAATTCTCGTTAAGTGATTTACCAATTATTACAGCTGGTGTAACGTCTGATAAGTTGACAGAAAAAGATTTGTATGATTTGTTAGATAAAAAAATAGAACCAGTTTTATCACGTGTGACAGGTGTTGCGCAAGTAAATTTGATTGGAGGACAAGAACGTGAAATTCAAGTAAGTTTAGATCCTGTGAAATTGAAAGGTTATGGATTATCTGTGCCTCAAGTTCAGCAAGCAATCTTAACTTCGAATTTAGATTTCCCAACAGGAAGTGTAAAAACACGTGAAAACTCTACAATTATTCGTCTTTCTGGAAAATATAAATCAGTTGATGAATTAAATAATTTGGTAATTTCTTCGAATAATGGAATTCAAGTTCGTTTATCGGAAGTTGCTTTTGTGCAAGATTCTCAGAAAGAAGTAGAAAAAATTGCACGTGTTAATCAGAGTTCTGCGATTATTGTTCAGGTTGTAAAACAATCAGATGCAAATGCGGTGGCTGTTTCTGAATTGATGAAAGAAACCATCAAAAAAGTTGAAACAGATTATAAGAAAGAAGGACTTAAAATTCAGATTGTAAATGATACGTCTGATTTTACATTGGCTGCGGCAGATCACGTTATTTTCGATTTAGTTTTAGCAGTTGTTTTAGTTGCAATTGTAATGCTTTTGTTTTTACATAGTATTCGTAATGCTTTTATTGTAATGGTTTCTATTCCAGCATCGTTAATTGCGACTTTTATCGGAATGTACTTAATGGGGTATACCTTAAACTTGATGTCGTTACTTGGTTTATCACTTGTAGTGGGAATTTTGGTGGATGATGCCATCGTTGTTTTAGAGAATATTTACCGTCACATGGAAATGGGAAAATCGAAAATTAGAGCTTCATACGATGGGGCAAAAGAAATTGGATTTACCGTAACTGCTATTACATTGGTAATTGTCGTGGTATTCTTACCAATTGCAATGAGTACAGGTTTGGTGGCGAATATTATTGCACAGTTTTGTGTGACAGTCGTTATCGCAACCTTACTATCCTTATTGTCGTCATTTACAATTGTTCCTTGGTTGTCTTCTCGTTTCGGGAAATTAGAACATATCACAGGGAAAAATATTTTTGAGAAATTTATTCTTTGGTTCGAAAAACAATTAATGAAATTTACCCACTTCATTTCTGATATGTTAGAATGGTGTTTAAAATCTACCGTTCGTAGAATTGGAGTTTTTATTGGGGTATTTATCGTTTTATTTGCAGTTATTGGAGTTTTAATGGGAGGAAAATATATTGGTGGTGAATTCTTCCCTAAAACAGATAAAGGTGAATTCTTAGTTCAAATAGAGTTACCAAAAGATGCAACAATAGAGGAATCAAATTTTATGACGCAAAAAGCAGAAAAATTTTTACGTGGTAAAAAAGAAGTTGTTGATATGATTACAACTGTTGGTCAAAGTTCTGAAGGATTTGGAGCAGCACAAGCAACAGCTTATAAAGCAGAAATAGACGTTATTTTAAATGATAAATCAGAGCGTGAAGACAATTCATTTATTTATGCGGCAAAAGTAAAACGCGATTTAGAAAAAGAATTAGTTGGTGCTAAGGTTAAAACTGTTCCAGTTGGTTTAATTGGAGCGGAACAAGCGCCAATAGCGTTGGTTGTGACAGGTCCAAATTTAGAAAGCGCCATGAAATTTGCTGAATTAGCAAAACACGAATTAGAGCAAATTAAGGGTTCTTCGGAAGTGAAATTAACGACAGAAGCCGGAAATCCTGAAATTAATGTGCAAGTTGACCGTGATAAAATGGCTGCTTTAGGATTGAATTTACAAACAGTTGGTTTGACGATGCAAACTGCTTTCTCTGGAAATACAGATGGTAAATTTAGAGCGGGTGAATACGAATATGATATTAATATTCAGTACAATGATTTTAATCGTTCGAATATCGATGATGTTCGTAGTTTGATATTTATGAATGATAAAGGACAACAAATTCGTTTGGATCAATTTGCAACGGTTACACAAAGTTCTGGACCAAGTTTCTTAGAGCGTCGTGATAAAACACCTTCTGTAACTGTGCAAGCGCAATCTGTTGGTCGTACAACGGGTGATATTGTGACTGATTTCAAAAATAGTTTACAAAAAATTGATAGTAAAAAACCAACCGGTGTATCGTATGTTTGGGGTGGAGATGAAGAAAATCAATCCGAAGGTTTTGGTACATTAGGTTACGCATTATTAGCAGCAATTATTTTAGTTTATTTGGTGATGGTTGCTTTGTATGATTCGTTTATTTATCCTTTCGTGGTTTTGTTTTCTATTCCATTATCATTAATTGGAGTCTTTGTGGTTTTAGCTTTAACTAATAATTCGTTGAATATCTTCACGATTCTCGGAATGATTATGTTGATTGGTTTGGTGTGCAAAAATGCCATTTTATTAGTCGATTTTACAAACCATAGAAAAGAAGCAGGAGAAACAACACACAATGCTTTGGTACAAGCCAATCATGCACGTCTTCGTCCAATTTTGATGACAACTATCGCCATGGTTTTTGGTATGATTCCGATTGCTTTGGCAGAAGGAGCAGGAGCAGAGATGAACAACGGTTTGGCATGGGTTATTATCGGTGGATTAGTTTCCTCATTATTCCTAACCTTAATTATTGTTCCTGTGGTTTATTCATTATTCGATAGTGCAATTCGTCGATTCTCAAAAGGAGAAAAAGTAGATTATGAAGCAGAAATGGTTGCAGATTATGAAGCGCGACAAATAAAAGAAGAATGGGAAGAGTAATCTTTCGTTTTTAGATATTTAATCAAACCCGTTCAGTTTTTATTATTTTAATTGATACATAAAAAAATCCTTGTCAAAGTTCTAAACCTTGACAAGGATTTTTATTTAGTTGAAACTCGTTATTTTGTTAATGCGATGTGCTTGTTGCAGAACTCTAAAATAGACTAATTTTTCGTATTTTGTTGTATGCAAGGACGAAAAGAATTTACTCCACAACTTTTTTATGAATTAAGTTTAGATCGGTTAGTACCGTTTGATAACTTTTATCGATGCGTTAATCACGAACTAGATTTACATTTTCTGTACAAATCCACCAAAAAATATTACGGAACTCAAGGTCAAGAGAGTATTGATTCTGTGGTGTTTTTTAAAATATTATTGATAGGCTATTTAAACAACATTAATAGCGATCGTGCATTGATTCGTTTTTGCAGTAATTGGCTTGGATGTTCGTTTATTTTTAGGTTATGATTTAAATGAAGAGTTGCCTTGGCATTCAACAATTAGCCGAACAAGAGCGTTTTTTGGAGAGGAAGTTTTCTTGCAACTTTTTCAGTTAGTTTTAAAACTATGTGTTAACAAAGGCATGGTTTCAGATAAACGTCAGGCGGTAGACTCAGCGTTTATTAAAGCCAATGCCAGCATGGATTCTTTGGTAGAAAAAGAAGTTTTAAATGATGCTTCTGCTTTTGTGAATGAGTTAGAAGAAAATTCAGAATTCAAA
>NZ_DJTP01000012.1:0-27166 GCF_002440405.1 Empedobacter sp. UBA6305
TAAAATGCACAACGGGTATATATTAATTATTTTAGTACTAAAATACAAAAAAAGGTAGACTTTTTGTATTATTTATTTTAACTTTGGTTACAAATTAATTATCGTCATGAAAAAATTAATGTTTTTAGGTGCTTTTGCTTTAGGCGTTACAAGTTTATTTGCTCAAACACTTAGTTTAGAAAAAGAAGAAATTCAATTTGGAAATATAAAGTTGAATACCGAAGTAACAGCTAAGATGAAAGTAACCAACTCAGGTGATAAACCTTTAATTCTTAAAAGCGTTGTTGGTTCTTGTGGATGTACAGTTCCTGAATATCCTACAACACCTATCGAACCAGGAAAATCTGCGGATATTACCGTTAAATATTCAAGTGGTTCTGTGACTGGAGATTTCAATAAATCTGTAACAATCACATCTAACGATCCAGTTTCTTCTCGAAAAATTTTCAGAATAAAAGGAAAAGCGGAATAATTGTAAAGCAAGTTAAATAACTTGCTTTTTTAAGTTAAATAACTTGCTTTTTTCTTTTTATAAATTAAAAACCATTATCTACCTAATAATCTTGAAGTCACATGATTACTAAATATTTCAATTTCATTTGATTTTAGGAACTTAACCTTCATTGTTCCATCAAAATCTTCAACAGAAATGATTTCAATTTCATCATTCAAATGAATATTTTTTGAATTCAAATACTTCAAAAATTCATCAGAAGAACCAATAACAGCGCATATTTCTACTTTATCACCTTCTTTAAATTCGGCCAATTTTTTGTAATTGATAATTTCTATTTTTCCATTTTTATCTGGAATTGGAGAACCATGCGGATCTAATTTAGGAAAATTCAATAATTCGTCCATTTTATCGAAAAAAATTGGACTTTGAATATGTTCTATTTGCTCAGCAATTTCATGAACTTGTTCCCAACCAAATCCCATTTTATCTACCAAAAACATCTCTGTTAATCGGTGTTTTCTTACAATCAAAGAAGCTTTCAGAATTCCTTTATCAGATAACCGAAGTGGTTTATACGATTCATAAATCACCAATTCTTTTTCAGCTAATTTTTTCATCATACTGTTTACAGTAGGCATTTTTATTTCCAAATGCTTACTCAAATCCTTCACATTCACTTCTCCTTTCCCATTTTCAGAAAGATGAAATAATGCTTTTAGGTAATTTTCTTCGACCAATGAATTCATGGAAACAAATATAGTTGAAAATTAAGTAAAATTTAAAAATTCATTTTTAATAATATTTTTGTTAGATTTGTCTAACTTTTTAATTTGATTATAAATTTTACTTAACATGAAAACAACATTTTATTTATTCATCACCTTAACCTCCATTCTATCAAATGCTCAGGAACAAAAAGATTCTATTTATATGGAAGATTCTTCAGAAAATTTAGATGAGATTGTAATTACAGGAACAATGAAAGCTGTAAGAAAATCTGATAGTCCAGTTCCAATTGAAATCTATACACCAAAGTTTTTTCAAAAAAATCCAACACCTTCATTATTTGACGCTGTACAATTAATAAATGGTGTTCAACCACAACTAAACTGTAACGTTTGCAACACAGGTGATATTCATATTAACGGAATGGAAGGTCCATATACCATGATTTTAATTGACGGAATGCCAATTGTTTCTTCATTATCTACTGTTTATGGTTTGAGCGGAATTCCGAATTCTTTGGTTGAACGAATAGAAGTCGTAAAAGGACCAGCATCTTCCCTTTATGGAACAGAAGCTATGGGAGGTATAATTAATGTAATTACCAAATCTCCTAAATCTGCTCCAAAATTATCTTTGGATGCTTTTACAACTTCTTGGTTGGAAACCAATCTTGATGGTGGATACAAATATAATTTAGGAGAAAAGGTAAATGGTTTATTTGGTTTTAATTACTTTAAATATGACAATAAGAAGGATAAAAATAACGACGGTTTCACGGATGTAACTCTACAAGATCGTATTACGTTATTCAATAAATTTGATTTTGAACGTCAAGAAAATAGAACAGCTTCCGTTGCTTTACGTTATTTATATGAAGATAGATGGGGAGGTCAAATGAATTGGAAAAGAAAACTACACAGAGGAAGCGACGAAGTTTATGCTGAAAGCATTATGACAAATCGTTTTGAAGCGATAGGACTGTATCAATTACCTGTAAAAGAAAAAATAATGACACAATTTTCTTATAATTTTCATCAACAGAATTCATTTTATGGTCCAGAATCGTATCAAGGAAAACAACAAGTTATTTTTGCTCAAGCTTTTTGGGATAAAATAATTGGACAACATAGTTTACTTTTAGGAACTTCATTTAAGTATACCTATTACGATGATAACACAAGAGGGACTGGAGAATATGATGAAGATAATAATCTAATCAAGAATAACCCTATGAATACACCGATTCCTGGTGTTTTTGTACAAGACGAATGGACATTAAATTCTGAAAACAAATTATTACTTGGTTATCGATTTGATTATGATAAAACACATAAAGGAATACATTCTCCAAGAATTGCATACAAATTTTCACCTTCATCTCATCATACTTTAAGAGCAAGTTTTGGTACGGGATTTCGTGTTGTGAATGTCTTCACAGAAGATCATCGTGCATTAACTGGAGCTAGACAAGTAGTTTTTGAAAATGAATTAAAACCTGAAAAATCATATAATGGAAATATTAATTATGTATTCAAACTACCAACTTCTTTCACCGCTTTAAACTTTGATTTTACAACATTCTATTCTTATTTCACAAACAAAATTATTGCTGATACAGATACTGACGAAACAAAGATTATCTATGACAATTTAGATGGACACGCAATATCTCAAGGAGTTTCTTTAAACATAGATGCAACATTTGACTTTCCTCTAAAAATAATGCTTGGCGCAACCTATATGGATGTATACAAAAAAGAAGATGGAGAAAAAGAAGTTCAATATCATGCACCAAAATGGTCTGGAAATTTCTTAGCAAGTTATACATTCAAAAAAGGTTTTACTGTTGATTTAACCGCCAATTATAATGACAAAATGAAATTACCTCAAGTAGAAAATGATTATCGACCAGAATATTCAAAACCAACTGTTATTGCAAATATTCAATTAAGTAAATCATTTAAGAATAATATTGAAATCTATGGTGGAATCAAAAATATTTTTAATGTTTTACCAAAAGGCGATGTTATTGCTCGTTGGTGGGACCCATTCGGAGAACCTGGAAATGGCGTTACTCCTCCTAAAGGAAGAAACGATGTTATTTTTGAACCAAATGATTACAGCTATACACCTATGCAGGGAACAAGAGGTTTTATAGGTGTTCGATACAATTTACGTTAATGAAAATCTGGTACTTCATATTCATTTTATCATCATTGAATCTCCAAGCACAGATTTCATTAGAAAAATTTAATTCAATTTCTAATGAAAATCCTAAACCAATTCTACTTTATTTTTCGACAAATTGGTGTAGTTACTGTATGATTCAAAAGAAACAATTAAAAAAGGATAAAGAATTACTTCAAATTCTAAATAATGACATTTATTTTATTGAATTTGAAGCAGAAACAAATGAATCTATTATCTTTTTAAACAAAAAATATGAACCTAAATCGAATAAAAAAACTCACCTATTTTTAGAAGAATTCATTGATAAAAATGAACAAATTAGTTATCCATATTGGGTTTTAATCTCAAAAGATTATAAAATTGAAATGACTTATACTGGATTAATTAAAAATAAACCCCTAAAACTTTTATTGGAAAAGTATTTACAAAAACCTTAATTTTTAGATTTACAAAAAAGCCTCAATTAATATTGAGGCTTTTTAATCACAAAAATTTACTCAAACGCAATTATCGAAAGTTTTGGATTTTCAATAGTCTCTTTTTGTTTGAGCTTTTCTATATCAATCACACCAACAATATGATTGTAATTTTTACTCTGATAACGTTCTTCTATTTCATCAAAAATATTTGAAACATCATCTGCTTGATTCTCAAAACCGATATAAATTCGCTTCTTTCCTGTTTGATTAAAAACTCCTTCTTCTTTGTTTTCATATTTTCGAATCGAATATTGATAATCATATTTCAACGCAGAAATATCACTCAAAACAGCCGAAGAAGTTGGGAAACGCCCTGCTCCTTTTCCATATAAAAATTGCTCATCTGAAAGCGAACTTCCAATCAAAACTCCATTATATTCGTTATTCACAAGCGCAATTGTTTTATTTAATTCAACAAAAGTTGGCAAAACTGTTGATGTAATTTCACCCGTTTGATGATTAATTTTAGAATTAGCAATCAACTTTATTGTATAATTTTTTTCTTTTGCGTATTTAAAATCTTCAACTTTCAATGAAGTAATTCCTTTTCGAATAACTTGATCAACATCAATCTTTTTACCGAAAGCATGCAACGTAATAATTGCTAATTTACTCGACGCATCAAAACCTTCTACATCAGCCGTTGGATCAGCTTCTGCAAAACCACTTTCTTGCGCTGCTTTTAAGGCATCTTGATACGACTCATTTTCATTCGCCATTTTCGTCAAAATGTAATTTGTTGTCCCATTTACAATTCCAGATACATAATTCAATAAATCGTTATCAAAATATTCTTCTAGATTTCTAATAATCGGAACTGACCCGCAAACAGAGGCTTCATAAAGAAAAGAAACATTGTTTTGTGCTTGCAAATCCAATAATTCTTTGTGATGATCTGCAATCAATTTTTTATTTGCACTTACCACATGTTTACCTTTATTGAACGCTTTTATAATGATATCATGTGCCGCATCAGCATCCGAAATTAACTCAACAACAACATTTATTTCATCGTCATTTAAAATATCATCCGCATTAGTCGAAAATAATTCAGACGGAGCATTTCTAGATTTAGAATTATCTTTAATTACAATTTTTTTAATTGCAGCATTCAATTGTGGTTTTTCTTCCAATACCTTGTAAATTCCTTCTCCTACAACTCCAAATCCGAACAATCCGATATTTATATTTTTCATTTATTTGTTTTGTTTTTAATTATTTACCAAAGAAAAGTGAAGAAAAAAAATGGTTCAATCGCATAAAAACAATTGAACCATTTTGAATAAAGAATATTATTGAAGATTGGTTTACAGTAGTTTTTATTCATCTTTCCTATAAGGATGGATTTAGCACCTTGATTCATTAATCAGGTTGCTAAAGTTTCTTTGGGCCATTTCCCTCCACTTTTCTTGATAAAATGTAAATTTTAATGAACTATTTCTGAGGACAAATTTAGGCGAAAGAATTCTATATATCCAAATTAATTTCATTTCTTTAATTTAATATTTTCCGTAATTATAGATAAAAATACACAAATAATGAATTTTATTCTATAAATATTTATAGACAAAAATAATTTTCTAAAAAATACAATTAAAAGAAAAAACAAATCTTAATAATTTTTAATAAAACCCTATTTTTATTAAAAATATTCTAAAAACTACAATTTTCAATAACTAATTAAAATATTATTTCTTTAAAATAGTAATTTTAAAGAAATATTTTCTAAAATAAATTTCAAAAATGACCTATTAGAGATTTTGAACTATTTCAAACAAAAATTATTTCTATGAACCAAGTTTCGAACTCGTTTTTTTCAATCTTGATTTTTTTATTCTCAATACTTTAAATAATTTTGCACATAGCTTTATAAAGAAAGATGGAGGGAATAGGCCCGTTGAAATCTTAGCAACCCAAAGTATAGTTGGGTGCTAAATCCTACTCAAATAGAGAAAGATAAGGACTTACCTCACACTTCTTCCCATAAGGCTTTTAAAATATTTAGAATGAAATTAGACGATATACTAAAAGAGCGTATTGTTATTTTAGATGGTGCAATGGGAACGATGATCCAAAAGCACAATTTACAAGAAGAAGATTATCGTGGAGAACGATTCAAGGATTTTCATACTTCTTTAAAAGGAAATAACGATTTATTGGTTTTAACCCAACCTCAAATCATAAAAGATATTCACCGAGAATATTTGGCTGCTGGTGCAGATTTAATCGAAACAAATACGTTCAATGCCAATATTATTTCTATGGTTGATTATGATATGGTTGATTTGGTTGATGAATTAAATTACGAAGCCGTTCGCTTAGCAAAAGAAGCTTGTGAAGAGTTTTCTACCCCAGATAAACCTCGTTTTGTAGTTGGATCTTTAGGTCCAACCAACAAGACAGCCTCTATTTCGCCACAAGTAAATGACCCTAGTTATCGCGATGTGGATTTTGATTTATTGGCAAATGTATATTATCGTCAAGCAAAAACAATGTTAGAAGCTGGTGCGGATATTTTACTTGTCGAAACTATTTTTGATACTTTAAATGCAAAAGCAGCATTTTATGGAATTCAAGATGCGATAGAAAAAACAGGAATCAACGTTCCTCTAATGGCTTCTGGTACAATAACAGATAAATCTGGACGTACACTTTCTGGACAAACAACAGAAGCTTTCTTGATTTCATTAGAACATATTGATTTAATTTCAGTTGGGTTAAATTGTGCTTTAGGTGCAACAGATTTGATTCCATATTTAGAAGTATTAGCCGAAAAAGCACCATTTTATGTCAGCGCATACCCAAATGCTGGTTTACCAAACGCTTTCGGTGGATACGATGAAACTCCTGAAATGATGCGAGATTTTATCAAACCTTTCTTAGATAAAAAATTGGTTAATATTTTGGGTGGATGTTGTGGAACTACACCAGATCATATCAAATTGATGGCAGATTTAGCAAAAGAATACGAACCTCGAAAAATTAGTGAACAATGTCAGGCGTAAAAATTCAACTTTCTGGATTAGAACCTTTAATTGTACGAGAAAATTCAAACTTTGTAAACGTTGGCGAACGTACAAATGTAACTGGTTCTAAAAAATTCTTGCGATTAATCAAAGAAGAAAAATTTGAAGAAGCACTTCAGGTTGCACGTGACCAAGTGGATGGTGGCGCGCAAATTATCGATATCAATATGGATGAAGGTATGCTTGATGGTGTAGCTTCTATGGTAAAATATTTGCGTTTGATTGCTTCTGAACCTGATATTTCGAAAGTTCCAATTATGATTGATTCTTCGAAATGGGAAATTATTGAAGCTGGTCTAAAAAATGTTCAAGGTAAAGCGATTGTCAACTCAATTTCTTTAAAAGAGGGAGAAGAATTATTTATCGAACATGCGAAGAAAATTAAACGTTACGGTGCTGCAACAGTGGTTATGGCGTTTGATGAGAAAGGTCAAGCGGATAATTATGAACGTCGAATCGAAATCGTAAAACGTTCGTATGATATTTTGGTAAATCAAGTAAATTTCAATCCAAGAGATATCATTTTTGATGTGAATATTTTCCCAGTTGCAACAGGAATGGAAGAACATCGCCGTAATGCCATCGATTTTTTTGATGCAACAAAATGGATCAAAGAAAATCTTCCGCATGCGTTAGTTTCGGGTGGAGTTTCGAATGTTTCATTTTCCTTCCGTGGAAACAATGCGGTTCGTGAAGCGATGCACACGGCGTTTTTATATCACGCCATTAAACACGGAATGGACATGGGAATCGTCAATCCAGAAATGATTGAGATTTACGATGATATTCCAAAAGATTTATTAGAACACGTTGAAGATGTTTTATTGGATCGACGTGACGATGCAACAGAGCGTTTGATTGATTTTGCCGAACATCTAAAAGGTGTTACAAAAGAGAAAAAGAAAGATGATACTTGGCGCGAATTACCTTTGGAAAAGCGTATTGAAATTTCTTTAGTAAAAGGAATTACAGAATTTATTGACGAAGATACTGCAGAAGCTTTGGAAAAAATTGGTTCTCCATTACGTGTTATTGAAGGTCCTTTGATGGACGGAATGAATGTCGTTGGAGATCTTTTCGGAAGTGGTAAAATGTTCTTACCGCAGGTAGTGAAATCGGCTCGCGTAATGAAAAAATCTGTTGCTTATTTAACGCCATTTTTAGAGGAAGAAAAACTTAGAAATAAAACAGACAAAGAGCCTTCTAAGATCTTGATGGCAACTGTAAAAGGTGATGTTCACGATATCGGAAAAAATATTGTTTCAGTCGTTTTAAGCTGTAATGGTTTCGAGATTATCGATTTAGGCGTAATGGTTTCTTCTGAAACAATTTTAGACGAAGCGCAAAAAAATAATGTCGATGTGATTGGTCTTTCTGGATTGATTACTCCATCTTTAGATGAAATGGTGCATGTTGCCAGAGAAATGAAACGCCTTAATCTTGATATTCCATTGATGATTGGTGGCGCAACAACTTCTAAAGCGCATACAGCTGTAAAAATTGCACCAGAATATGACAAAGCAATTCATGTTTTAGATGCTTCGCGTTCGGTTACGATTTGTCAAAAATTGATTGGAAATCAACAGGCGGAATTGCTAACAGAAACTACTACTGATTATACAAAAATTAGAGAAGGTTTCTTGAATCGCGCTGTATCAAAGGAATATCTATCGATTGAAGATGCTCGAAAAAACAAATTAAAAGTTGATTTTGAAGAAAATAAACCTTTTAAACCAAATAAATTAGGTGTTTTTACACATCAAACAACAGTTTCTGAATTAAGAGATTTTATCGATTGGACGCCATTTTTCAAAACATGGGATTTACATGGTAAATTTCCTGCGATTTTAGATGATGAAATTGTCGGAACAAATGCCAAAGAACTATATGTAGATGCTTTGTCAATGTTAAATAAAATTGAAGCTGAAAATTTAGCTAAACCGAAGGCTGTTTTTGGACTTTTCAAAGCGAATACGGTAAACGATGATACGATTGAATTGTTTGATGAAAATGATAACAAAATCGAGGAATTTTATACACTTCGTCAACAAGCGAAAAAATCGAAAAAACAACCAAATATTTCAATTGCTGATTTTATTGCGCCGAAAGATTCAGCAATTCAAGATTATATCGGTGCATTTGCTGTAACTGCTGGTCAAGAAATTGAAGAAGTTGCTAAAGCTTACGAAACAAATTTAGATGATTACAATTCGATTATGGTGAAAGCAATTGCCGATCGTCTAGCTGAAGCTTATGCAGAATATTTGCACAAATATGTTCGTACAGAAGTTTGGGGTTATGCGAAAGATGAAACTTTATCAAATGACGAATTAATTTCAGAAAAATATAAAGGAATTCGCCCTGCTCCTGGTTATCCTGCATGTCCTGACCATTTAGAAAAAGAAACAATTTTCAAAATTTTGGATGTAGAGAAAAATGCAGGGATTGAGTTAACAAGTTCGTTGGCGATGTATCCAGTTTCATCTGTTTCGGGTTATTATTTTGGAAATCCAGAAGCAAAATATTTCGGAGTTGGTAAAATAAAAATGGATCAGGTTGAAGATTTTTCAAAACGTAAAAATATAGAACTTGATAAAGCTGAACGTTGGTTGAGTCCTAATTTGGCGTAAAAGCGTTAAGCAAAAATAAAATTTATCATTCAAAATGAGCGTTTCGAAATAAAGAATCTCAGATTCCTCGACAAGCTCGGAATGACAACGAACGTAGAACAAAATAAAAAAATGCGTTAGGGATTGTAGTGAAAATCCTTTTTTGTTGATTGGACGAAGTCGAAATTAACAAAAAAGATTGTAACGAAAAGCCCGCCCGAAGGAAACGCTCAAATAAAAGAAAATATATAATCGAAATTCGAGATTCGAACTTCGCTAAACGATAAAATAAAGAATGAAAGTTACCGAACATATAGAACGCGCAAACGGAAAACCATTATTTTCTGTAGAGATTTTACCGCCTTTGAAAGGGCAAGATGTCAATGCGACGTTCAAAACTTTAGACCCGTTAGTTGAGTTAAATCCAGCTTTTATCGATGTAACTTATCATCGTCAAGAGTATATTTACAAACAGAAAGAAAACGGGTTATTGAAACGTTATCAGGTACGAAAACGTCCTGGTACAGTTGCGATTTGTGCTGCGATACAGAATCATTATAAGATAGACGCAATTCCGCATTTGATTTGTGGTGGATTTACAAAAGAAGATACAGAAGATGCGTTAATTGATTTGAATTTCTTGGGAATTGACAATCTTTTGGTTTTACGTGGAGATCCTATAAAATCGGAAAAATCTTTTGTTCCTGAAGTTGGTGGACATGCAAATGCTTCGGAATTGATTGAGCAAATTACTGCTTTGAATACAGGAAATTATCTAGACGACGAACTACAAGAATCGCATGCAATGGATTTTTGTATTGGTGTAGCGGGTTATCCTGAGAAGCATTTCGAATCACCAAATCTTGCAATGGATTTGTATTATTTGAAAAAGAAAGTGGAATTGGGAGCTGATTATATCGTGACGCAAATGTTTTTTGATAATCAGAAATATTTTGATTTTGTGAAGAAATGTCGCGAAATGGATATTAATATTCCAATTATTCCAGGTATAAAACCTTTGACAACTTTCAATCAACTAACGTCGATTCCGCAGAATTTCTATTTGGATTTACCAGAAGCTTTGGCAATGGAAGTTTTGAAGTCGAAAGATAAGGAACGAATTAAGGAAATCGGGATTGAATGGTGCATTCAACAATGTAAAGAATTGATTGATTTTGGTGTTCCTGGATTACATTTTTATACAATGAGTAATTCTATAAATACAAAAAGAATCGCTGAGGCAGTTTATTAAAATAACAATAGTTGGTTGTTTATCTTTTCACAAATAAACAACCAAAATTATTAATTAAATTAATACGTAAAAATTAATCCATAGAAAAATTGTTTTTCCCCCTTATAGTCTTATAACTCATCATTACAGCGATAAGCGAAATAATTGTAACCGAGAAACTGATGTTCAAGATAAAATCCGCATGATCTACATTTAACATTTTTAAAAAGACAGAAACAAGAAGTAAAATACTACTTACAAGGAAGAACTTAATTGTGTTCTTAAAAATCAATTTATTCATATTGTGTTAAATTTTGGTTAAATAAAAATAAATAAAAAATTATATAATCCAATTTTTTTTTGACTTATTCAATATTAAATTTTAAATAACAAACGTTAGTAAAACTTTATTTATCTGCACATTACATTAACTGAATTAAATCTAAATTCCTTATTTTTGATCATATAAAACTATAAATGGATCTTTTTAACGATTTATTTGACGGACAACAAAATCTACTTCCAAAAGATGGAACTGTAAATTATTTTGGACAAATTATGACCGATGAAAAAGCGCATCATTATTATTCTATATTATTAAATGAAATTGAATGGAAAAACGATCAAGCAATAATATTTGGAAAATTGATAGAAACTAAACGAAAAATTGCTTGGTATGGAGATTTTCCATTTGCTTATACCTATTCCAAAATCATGAAAACAGCTTTGCCTTGGACTGATACTTTACTTGAATTAAAAAAATTAGCTGAGGAAAAAACTGGCGAAACTTATAATTCTTGTTTGGTAAATTTATATCACGATGGTTCCGAAGGGATGGCTTGGCATAGTGATGGTGAAAAACAATTGAAACGTCATGGCGCAATTGCCTCGCTAAGTTTCGGCGCTGAACGTAAATTTGGTTTTAAACATAAAGAAACTAAAGAAGTAATTGCTTTAAATCTTGCAAGTGGTAGTTTATTAGTTATGAAAAATGAAACACAAGATTATTGGCTGCATCGCTTACCTCCTACTAAAAAAGTAAATTCGCCACGAATTAATCTAACATTCAGAACAATAGATTTGGAGCAATAATTATTTTTGCTTGGAGATTTCAGCTTTATAAAAAGTCAAACTTTGTTGATTAAATTTATTCAGAAATGCATCATTAAAATCATTCAAAGAAATAACATCCAAATCAATTTTAGTTTTTAGCGTTGGTAAAGCAATCACTTTATTTGATGATTTATCCAAACTATTCCATTTCGCAATAAACTCTTTTGTAGCTGTAATAAAAGTTGATTCGCCATTTTCTTTCGAATAATCATCCGAAACTATTGAACGTTTTATGGCAGATAATTCAATCTTTTTTGTCTGACGATTGTATCGAAAATAAGATGTAAACAAAACATCTCCTATTTTATTGATAATCTTGAAACCTTTCTTTGTTTCCTCAATCTTCGTATTACGATCCAATTCATTAAAAGCTAAACTACTCTGCTTTTTATATTCAGTATCAGAAAGTAAAAACTCTATTTTATTCGTTTCAAAATTAATTGAAACCTTGTCAAACTTTCCATCGCCATCCAAATCTTTCACAATCGATTGTTTGGCAAAAGTTAGTAAACTCATGCTCAAAAATAACGATATGAAAAATGTTAATCTCATCAGAAAGTATAATCTCTTAAATTTTATTTAAAGATACCACAAAAAAAGCTCCAAAAAGGAGCTTTAACTATTTAATAACAGGATTTATATCCAAAATATTTTCTTTTCGATATTTTTCGATAAAATCATCTGTAAAATTTTCGCTTCCTAACAATTTATTTTCTTGTAAAACCTTTTTAATATCAAGCTTTTTATAAGCTTGTAACATCGGTTCAGTAATCGCTTTATACGTAAAATGCCACGGTTCATATTTGAATCCTTTTCTCGCTGAATTATCCGTGTACACCAAATAAAAACCATATTTAGATGCATTTTCATCTAACCAAAGTTTAAATTTATGCATTGATCCTCCTTCGTTAAAATGTTTCTCATTCAACGGATCTGCTGGTATTCCGCGCGTTCCGTCTATAATATCCAAATCAGTTCCCCAATGGTGACGAGAAGTTCCTGGAATGGTAGAATATTCAATAATCTTTTCGATGTTTTCTTTCGCTGCAATTTTCTTCGCTTGATTTGCTTTATACTTGCGCTCCCAAATTCCGTTTTGATACGTATAATTTCTATAGCTCGAAATCACTTGTATTTTAAAACCTGCTTTTTGTGCATCAGCTTTCATTAATTCAAATTGTTTTGCAACTTCTGGCAACAATTTATACCCATTTCCAACCATCGTAGGGTTGCCTTTACCAATCAATTCAGCCGTTGTAAAAGTAGGTAAAATAGTATCTGTTTCTTCTGGAGTTTGATCGCTGTTACCGAAAGCACAACCAGCATTTAGCATAAAAGCAAGTAAAATTAAATAAGAAAATTTCATAATATTAAATTGAGACATTATGGTAAGTATTAGATTTTGGTTTATTTTTATCAAAATTAAAGAATAAAAGTGGAGATTGTTATAATAATCGTATTGATTTTATTGAACGGAATTTTTTCCATGTCAGAAATGGCACTTGTTTCGTCAAGAAAATTCAAATTAGAAAATCAAATGAAGAAAGGAAGTTCTGGTGCTAAAACGGCTTTAGAACTTGCTGAGAATCCGAACAAATTTTTATCAACCGTACAAATCGGAATTACCCTTATTGGTATCTTATTAGGGGTTTTCTCGGGTGATAAACTAACTGCAAATTTAACAGAATTTTTAACATCTATTTCTTTCATTGCACCTTACGCCAAAACACTTTCTCCAATTATTATGGTAGTAATCATCACTTATTTTTCGATTGTATTTGGCGAATTATTACCAAAACGTTTGGGAATGAAATTTCCTGAAATGGTTTCTACTATTGTTTCGAAACCGATGAAATGGTTATCTATCATCACTTCTCCATTCGTTTGGTTGTTAACAGTTACCAATAATTTTTTCTTAAAATTGTTTGGTATTAAAGACGATAGCAGCGAAGTTGTTTCGGAAGAAGAAATTAAAAATATCATCAAAGAAAGTACAGAAGGTGGTGAAATTCAGGAAAAAGAACACGAAATCTTAGAACGTGTTTTCGAGCTTGGAGATCGTCGTGTGAACACGTTAGCAACGCATCGTTCGGAAATTGCTTCATTAGATATTTCGGATGATTATGAGAAAGCACGTGCAAAAGTTAAGAAAAATAAATATTCAGCCTACCCTGTTACGAAGAACAATAATCTGGACGAAATCGTTGGTATCTTGAAACTAAAAGATATGTTTGGTGTAAGTAAGGAAGATTTTAGCCTGAAAAAATTTATACACAAACCTATTTTTGTCAATGAAAATTCGTTTAGTTATCCTTTGTTGGAAATGTTACAGAATTCACAAGCACATTTTGCCATTATTTTAGACGAATATGGTACGACGGCTGGAATTGTAACAATAAACGATATTTTGGACGAATTGGTTGGTGATACACCAGAGAACCAAGACGAAGATTACGAAATCGTAGAACGTGAAGATGGTACATGGTTGATCGATGGGCAATTTTCGATCTATGAATTCGAGAAGTTTTTTGAGATTGATATCGACGAAGACATCGAAAATAGATATGTTACCGTTGCTGGAATTTTCTTAGATAAATACGAAACCATTCCAAATGTTGGTGATAAGGTAGAAGTAGAAGATTTGACACTAGAAATTGTAGACAAAGACGGTAATCGTATTGATAAAATATTGGCATATCGTAAGAAATAAAAAACTCAACCAAATGGTTGAGTTTTTTATTAACTCATTAATTTATTTTTTGAGCAGTAATATAATTTTCTCCATTAGCACTAATCCCTAGACCAGTAAATAGATTTATAGCGATGCTGTCTGGGTAGTGGTATTTGAATTATTCTAATTAGAATATTTTCTAGAACCTTGTCAAAATGTTGTAATTTGTTGTTTCTCTTGTCCCTTCACCTATTATATTAATTCATTAACTGAAAAGGCTGTTTTATAATAAATTATAAAACAGCCTTTTATTAAATTACTAAATATTAAATCTTCCTAATGTCCTCCTTCAGATTTAACTTCACCAAGATTTATTCCTTGTTTTTTAAGAATTTTAGGCGTTGCAATTGCATAAAATACAAGATACACAAAACATAAAATACAAACAATATAACTAGAATGAACAGTTGATAAATCTGCAATATACCCTTGGAATATACTTACTAATCCTCCTCCCATAATCATCATAATTAAGAAGTTACTTCCTTGCGAAGTGTTTTTTCCTAAACCATTAATTGCTAATGCAAAAATACAAGGCCATAATGTACTACAGAACAAACCAACACTTGTAATAGAATAAATAGAGACTAAACCAGTTGTATTCATTCCGATTAATAATGCTACAATTCCAATAATTGAGAAAGTTAATAACATTTTAGCAGGGTTTCCATTTGTCCATAAAGAAGCTAAAATCATTATTAAAATAATTACACTATATAGATAAAATGGTTTCAAATCATGCCCTGCAATGTAATTAACTAATAAGAAAATCCCAAAAGCTAAATAAGGTGCTATAAATTTAAGAGCCAATGTTTTTGTCTTATCTAAACCAAATGCTTCTGCTGCACCACCCCAACGACCAATCATCATACTTGCCCAATATAACGAAACATATGGTGTTACTCCTTGTATATCGAACCCTAATTCATTGTGCATATATGCTGGTAAATTACTTACAGTAGAAACTTCTACACCTACATATAAGAAGATCGCAAGCATTCCTAATAATAATTGAGGATATTTTAAGGCTGATGATTTATCATTTTTTGAAGTTGCAATCGCACTATCCTCTTCTTGTTCTGGATGATTTGGTAAAGACGAAAATTTCAAGAAAATAGCAACAGCTAAAAAAGCAACACCCAAACACAAATATGGAATTTTAACTGCTTCTATACTCAAAGTTGTTTCTCCTTCTCCTCCTGCACCAAAAATTGCATAAGCAACAATTAAAGGTCCAATTGTAGTTCCTAAGTTATTAATACCTCCAGCTAATGTTAAACGTTGAGATCCAGTACTTGCATCTCCTAAAGCAATTGCAAGCGGATTAGCAACAGTTTGTTGCAACGAAAAACCTAGACCTACAGTAAACAAACCTGTTAACATTAAAGGAAATGATCCTGTATTGGCTGCTGGAATAAAAAAAAGCGTTCCAATAGCTGATAAAAGAAGTCCAAAAGATAATGAATTCTTATACCCAAATTTATTGATTAAATCTTGTTTAGCTAATAATGAAACGCCCATATAAATTAAAGCTCCAACCGTATAAGCGATATAATAAGCTACTGCGACTAATTGACTTTCGGCTTGGGATAAATCAAATGATTTTTTAAAAACTGGAATTAAAATTTCATTACTTGCCGCTACGAATCCCCAAAAGAAGAATACTGTAACCAGTGGGATAAATTGACCCCAATTAGTTTTTTGTGATTGACTCATGTGTTTTGATATAATTTTTTTTTAAATATTGGTTGATGATTGCCTAAACAACCAGCTTATAAATATAGGTTATTTATAGTTTAATTTACAAATAGGTGAATGCTTAAATATTATACAGCACAAAGAAAAAAACTATATATTCAATAAATAAATATTATTTTTTTACAGATCAAATAATAATTAATAGATTATTTTTAACAAAAACATGTTAAATGTATTTAAAATTTAATTTCTCACTTTTTTATAAATCAAAAAAAAACTGTCCGATTAAGACAGTTTTCATTGTGTATTTATTCTTTATTTCACAGGAGTTTCTCTCGCAGCTTCGTATATAATCGAATCTCTTTGCTCTTGCGTCAAGTCATATTTGTAATCAAATATTGCAGATTCCCAATCTCCATATCCAACATTCGGCAATACAATAAATCGTTTTCCAAATTCAGATTTTAAAGTTTCTACAGCTGCCGCTCTTTCTTTTTCAGATTTATGATTATCAAATAAAGAAGAAAAATCTGTTAAACTATCTCCTAACAATAAAACAATGTCATAATCTTTCGAAATATTTTGACGACGTGCTTCTTTGCTACTTTCTTTACTTCTCAAAATCAAATTCTGAGCACTTTGAATTGGATAATTGTATTTTTCTAAATTTGCCAAAGTTCCAGGACGCTCTACTTCGTATCGATTTGTAACGTAAAAAATCTGAACACCTTTACTCGCTGCATACTGAAAAAACTCTTGAGAACCAGCCAAAGGAGTTGCAATTCCTTTCGACGTCCAATTTGCCCAAGTTTCTTGCGACCACGTTTTTCCTTGACGCGCCATTTCTACTGCATAGTACGAATTATCCAAAAAAGTTTCGTCAATATCCGTTACAATCGCTAAAGGTTTTGCGCCTTTTATCGCAATTGCTTCATCCAATCTCATTTTAGCAACATTATAAGCTTGCTGGCTTAAGGCTTGATATTCAGCAGCACGTTGTTGAAAAAATGCAGCATAAATTTTACCATCAACTTGTAAACTTTTTTGCTGAACTGGTTGTTGTTCAGTAACTATTTTTGGTGTTTGACAAGCTGTTAATCCAAAAAGCATCAAGCTTCCAAGCATCAATTGTATATGTTTCATATCTCTAAATTCTGAAATGCAAAATTAAGCCTTACAATTCAAATCAAAAAATCAGATTACTGAATGTATTTAATCGATTCGAAAGTTGTTTGATGAAAATAGTTTTTAAACTGATGATGTTCTCCATTAATTTCTATATCAATTTCCAGATAATCGTTTTGATTAAAATGAATTAAATCTGTTTCGAAAAAATAAATATTTCGGATAACGTGAGAATCAGGTAAAATGGTATTTTTCAATAAAATATCATTTGTCCCCATTGCCAATTCTCCATAAAATGTAACATCAGCTTTGATTTTTTTTTGAGAAAAATTTGAATAAAAATCAGCTTCAACGATATTTATACGAACTGTTTTTTCGGTATTATTTTGAATAGAAATTAAGAATTCTAATGTATTTTTTTTCTTTGTTACCGAATCTATTTTTACTTGAAATTCTGAAATTTGTTGATTAGAATCATCAATCAAATCATCATTTTTTTCAATTTTTAAAAACGATATTTTTGGTTCTTCTTCTTTCGGAAGTGGTTTTTCAATTGGAACTGTTTTTAATTTTTTGTAAATAACAAACAGCACTAACAATACAAGTAAAATGAATAAATATTTCATTTTACAAATTTAGAAATTAAATCGTTTTTCTGATTTCGAAAAAATGATTTGTTTCGTTTTAGACAATTTTTTTTCTGAAACGAAAAGCACAAAAAGCTAAAACAAATACACTTCCTGCTACAGCAAAACTAATAGGATTTGAAGATTTAGAGCTATTTTCAGTAAAATTTGTTTGTATTAATTGACTATTTAAACCAGAAGATTGAGCAAATGAAATAGTTGTACTTGCAATGAATAGTAATAAAAATTTGAAGAGAGTTTTCATAATAATGAATTAAATAAAAAGTTTGGTTTTGATATTAAGAATCGATAAAACAAATACAATGCCTAATTTTCTTAAAATTAAATAATTTGCAATTTAGTAATGCCACTCAAATTCAATAATCAATTTTTTGGAGCATAACAATTAGGAGATAAAATATAAACTATTTATCAAAACCCTATAAACAAAATAACTCAATTCATTTTCAGAATTGAGTTATTTATTAATGATGTAAAAACTTTAATCTAGTTCTATTTTCACGAAATGATTGTCCAATAAATGATCAATTAAATCTTGCGATTTATAATCAATCGGATCTTTTATTTGTTCTTTTGCTTTTGTATGTTCTTCAATTCGATGCAAAGCTTTATAAAAGCGTCGAACTTCGTTCAGATTCTTCAAAATTAATTTTGGAGCTTCTGCTTTTTCACCATTTTCTTCTTTGCATATCATCGTAAAATAAGACGAATTACAATGTTTAATTTCACTTGTTTGGATATTTTGACTTTCTACTCGAATTCCTACGACGATTGACGTTCTTCCGACATAGTTTACCGATGCTTTTAGCGTTAATAATTCTCCTACTTCTACTGGCGTTAAGAAATCTACTCTATCCACAGACGCCGTAACACAGTATTTTCCAGAATATTTGGAAGCACATGCGAATGCAATTTGATCGAGTAGAGAAAGAATGAATCCACCGTGTATTTTTCCACTAAAATTGGAATGTGACGGAAGCATTAATTGCGAAAAAGTTACCAATGAACTTTTTACCGTTTTGTAAATCATTTTATCTATTGTTGTGTGTGTGTTCAATTTGTAGTAATTAAGTTTAGACTGTAAAATTCATCTGCAATTTCGCGATTATTAGACAAACGAGGAACTTTATTTTGTCCACCTAATTTCCCTATCGATTTCATATAATGCTGAAAACCTTCTGTTTTAACTTCAGAAACGACAAGCGGACGCAAGATATTTCCCGTAATCAAATCATCGTAATACGTATTTTGGCGACGCATTTGTGTATCTAATTCTTGATTAAAAATAGTTATATCTTGTGGTTTTTGATCAAATTCTATTAACCATTCGTGATATGGCAAACCTTCTGCTGGATTAACTTGAGGCGCAACTGTAAACTCATTTACACTCGCTGGATATTTTTCTAAAGTTTTTTGCAACGCCTGTTCCACTTCGTGACCAATTACATGCTCACCAAAAGCAGATGTATAATGTTTAATTCGACCAGAAACAACAATTCTATAAGGTTTTATCGAAGTAAAACGAACTGTGTCACCAATATTATATCCCCACAAACCTGCGTTTGTATTGAGAATTAGAACATAATCTTTTCCTACTTCAACATCTTTCAATGAAATTCGGGTTGGATTTTCATCAAAAAACTCTTCAACTGGAACAAATTCATAAAAAATTCCATTATTCAATAAAAGTAATAAATCATCATTTTTTTGAGAATCTTGATACGCAATAAACCCTTCTGAAGCTGGATATGTCTGAATACAATCTATTTTTCGACCAATTAGTTGATTCACTTTATCGCGATAAGGTTCATAATTTACACCTCCTGTTACCATTAGTTGTAAATTCTTAAAAATCGACTGAACGTTTTCTTTTTCAGAAACTTTAATCAATCGTTCAAAATACATAATCAACCAAGGCGGAATCCCAGAAATCAGCGTCATATCAGCTTTCACCGTTTCATCCACTACCCTATCCACTTTTGTTTCCCAATCTTCAATCACATTTGTTTCATAAGATGGTAAACGATTTTTTTGCAAATAATTTGGAACAAAATGTGCGCTAATTCCAGAAAGTCGACCTACTTTCAATCCATTTTTCTCTTCAAGAATTGGACTTCCTTGTAAGAAAATCATTTTTCCGTCAACAAAATTAGAATTCTTTGTTTCATTAATATAAAACAATAAAGCATTTCGAGCAGAATTTATATGAGATGGAACAGATTCTTTTGTAAGCGGAATATATTTGGCTCCAGAAGTAGTTCCTGAAGTTTTAGCTAAATAAAGAGGTTTTCCAGGCCACAGAATATCAGGTTTCCCTTCAATTACTTCATCAAAATAATGTTTCAAACCTTCATAATCATTGATTGGAATTTGCGATTTGAAATCTTCATAATTTTTGATTGATTCAAAATGATGATCAACTCCAAACTTTGTATTTTTTGCAGCAATAATCAATTCATTTAGAATTTTGTCTTGTGTTTCTAGCGGATTATTTATCCACTTTTGTTCTTTGTTGACAATGTATTTTGCAAAAATTTTCGCTAAAAAAGCTTTCATGCTGTTCCTTTAAAACATTATTATTGGTCGAATTTAAACGAATATTCTAAATAATTTAACAACAATTGCAATGATTTTTCTTAGTCAAATCACTAATTACATTAAAGCTAAAACGTTAGCTATCATTTTATAATCATCCCGTAAAAAGTCGCTTCTCTATTATTTCTATTCCACATAAAATTATCTTATTTTTTCGAAGGATACAAGATTTTTTCTAATCGAACGTTTTATTGTAGATTTGTTTTTATTCGCTATCATGAAAAAGATTGTACTGAGTATCTTCGCCGCAAGTTTTTTAATCGGCTGTTCTACGCAAAAAAATAGTTTCAAAAACCGACAATATCACAAGATGACATCGTGGTTTAATGGAGTATTCAATGCTGAGGATGAGTTAGAAAAAAAGAACACAGAACTACAAACAAATTATGTAGAAAATTACTCGAAGATTTTACCTGTTGGAATAGAATATTTTTCTGTTTCGGACTCTGCTAATTTAGGTGAATTTAATACGCCCAATTTTGGTATTGGAAGTGGAAATCGAAATAATCAAGATAAAGTAGAAAAACCTGTTGGATTTGCTGCTGTAGAGGCAAAAGCTTCGAAAGCAATCGAAAAACATTCGATGTTAATTAAAGGAAAAGAAAATAATCCTTTGATGGGTCGCGCTTATTTATTGATTGGAAAATCATTATTTTATCAAAAAAAATACTTTGAAGCGCTTGATGCTTTAAACTATGTTGTCAAAAATTTCAAAGATTCTAAATACGCGCAAGAAGCGCATGTTTACAAAACTGTTGCCGAAATAAAAGGTGGAAATTACTTTGATGGAATCGAAACTTTACAAAAACTTTACGAAAACGATCCGTATAAAAGTAAAGAATTAAAAACAATGATTGCGCGTACCTATGCTCAATTTTTAATTGATCAAAAAAAGTACGAAGAAGCACTTGATCCATTGCAAAAAGCCGAATATTTTTCTACAAATAAAGATGAACGAGTTCGAATATTTTATACGTTAGGACAAGTTTTTTCTAAATTAGGAAAACAACAAGAAGCTGGTGAAGCTTTCACGCAAGTTTATAAAATGAAGCCTGGATTTGATATGGAAATCAAATCGCAGTTGGCGATTGCAGCTAATTTTGATCCAAAAATTAATAATTACGGAAATTACAAGCAAAACTTGTTGGACATCTCGAATAAAGGAATTTATGCATCGAAGAAAAACGAGTTATATTACGGAATTTCTGAAATGGCTTTTCGAGCTGACAAAATGGATGATGCTGTAGAATATGCAAAATTGAGTTTGAAGGAACCAATGTCTGATCCTTATATTCGTGGGCGCGCTTTCGAAAATTATGGTGATATAAAGTTCAAGCAAAACGATTATGTTTACGCATCGGCTTATTATGATTCGGCACAAACAAGTTATAATTTGCCAGAAGATCAAACGCGTATTCAGAAACGAAATGATGTTTTGAAAAAATTGATGGAAAAACATTATTTAGTTCAGAAAAATGATTCAATTCTAAAACTTGCTGCACTTCCAAAAGAAGATCAATCAAAATTCTTCACAGATTATATTGAAAAATTAAAGAAAAAAGAAGAAAAGCAAGCTATAGAAGAGCAAAAAGAAATGGAAACTTTTCAGTTAGAGAATAAAACAGCAAGTTTTACGACGAGTTTCAATAATGCTGATAAAGGAAAATTCTATTTCTATAATCAAAATTTAAAATCGACTGGACAGCAAGAATTCCAACGTATTTGGGGAGGAATTTCGTTGAAAGATAATTGGAGAAATTCGAATGCGATAAGTACTGTAATTGAGGACAAACAGAATGAATTGACAGGGCAAATTGCTGCTGGCGATCCAAGACGTTTTGAACTTGATTATTATTTAGATCAAATTCCAACTTCTCAAAAAGCATTGAATGAGTTGAAAGTTGTGAGAGATACAACGCAATTGTCTTTAGGTACTGGATATTTTGATATTTTCAATAACTCAGAATTAGCTGGAAAAGAGTTGAAAGCCTTGGTTGCTTCGCCTCCAAAATCGGAAGATGTGTTATTAAAAGCGACTTATCAATTGTATCGTATTTATAAAAATCGTGATCAAAAATTAGAAGATGAATACAAAAATATCATTCTAACAAAATATCCAAATACGATTTATGCAGGTTATATTCTTAATCCAGAAGTTGAATACATCACTGCTGAAACAAAAGAAGCTTTAGAAGCCTACAAAGTTGCATACACGTTGTATCAAGATAAAAAATATGATGACGTAAAGAAAAAAGTACAAGAAGCAATTGTGAAATTTCCGACAGAAATTATCGTTGCTAAATTTGCTTTATTAAATGCTTATGCAATCAAACAAACTGGAAAAGATAGCGATTTTGAGCAAGCTTTAGAAATTGTAGTTACCGCTTATGACGGAACTGAAGAAGCTAAGCAAGCAAAACGTTTGTTGGATAAATTGCGTAACACCAACCGAAAAACTACTGAAAATCAAAAGATTGAAGAAAACCAACCACAAATTAATGCTGTAGATAGATCACCTACACAAATCATTGAAAAAGAAATAAATCAACCGAAGAATAACAATGATGATAAAAATGTTCTTAAAAAAACTGTAAAAGAATCAAATACAGTTAGTCTTGAAGGAGGGGATACGAATTATTAAAATATAAATTAAATTAACACCATGAAAACAATTCATTACATCTTATTCTCTCTTTCCGTTTTGGTTGGAGGAAATGTAATCGCACAACAAACAAAAACTTATGACATTCCTTTGGTTGGAAATGCTTTTGAAGTCGGTCATAAAGAAGGATCATCTTCTACAGTTACAAAAGTGAATGCTTTAATTTCTCCACAAACTAAAAATGTAACAAAAACGTATTTCAAAGTTTTAGGAACTGGAAATGTTAATATTCAATTAAAGGGTGAAGCTAAAAATGACGCTCAATTAAATGTTGGTTTCAATAAAAAAACAAAAAAATACAATTGGAAATCTACTGATAAAACTATTTCTGTAGGTACATTCGCTATTTCAAAACCGGGTTATGTTTCTGTTGATTTAAGCGGATTGAAAGGCGAAATCCCTATTACAGATTTGATAGTTAGTGGAACTGCAGTAGACAACGGAATTATTTATAGCAACGATCCGCAGTACTATTATTGGGCGAGACGTGGACCTTCTTGCCATTTGGCTTACGAAATCCCTACAGAGAAAAATGTTTCATATTACTACAATGAAATCGTTGTACCAAAAGACGCTGATATAATTGGTTCTTATTATATGGCAAACGGTTTTGGAGAAGGATATTTCGGAATTCAAGCTAATTCACAAACGGAAAGACGTATTTTGTTTTCAGTTTGGAGTCCTTTCGTAACTGATGACCCAAAAAGTATTCCTGATGATGAAAAAATCGTTTTGTTAAAGAAAGGAGACAATGTGAAAACAGGAGAATTCGGTAACGAAGGTTCTGGTGGACAAAGTTATATGAAATACAATTGGAAAGCCGATACAACGTATAAATTCTTATTGAAAGGTGTTCCAAATGGTGATAATTCGACAACTTATACAGCTTGGTTTTTTATGCCAGAAACGAATAATTGGCAAATCATCGCAAGCTTTAAACGCC
Source organism: Empedobacter sp. UBA6305 (assembly GCF_002440405.1). Taxonomy (NCBI): domain Bacteria; kingdom Pseudomonadati; phylum Bacteroidota; class Flavobacteriia; order Flavobacteriales; family Weeksellaceae; genus Empedobacter; species Empedobacter sp. UBA6305. The sequence continues at coordinate 24,233 of NZ_DJTP01000012.1, forward strand.
CTAATACAAATACATACCTAAAAAGATTTCACTCTTTCCTATAAAATTTTATGCCAACACAAGGTTACTTAACTAGAAAAGTAAACTTCAACAATCAATGGGTTTATGATGGAGAATGGAAAAAAGTAAATGGAGCAAAATTAACTGTTGATGCAACTTATAAAGCAAATCAACGTATTGATGCAACTGGAGGAACAACATCTACTGGATATTTCTTGAAGATGGGAGGCTTTTTTAATGAAATTGAACAACCTGGAACAGCTTTCAAGTTTGATAACAAACAAACTGCACCACAAATTGATTTTTCGAAATTACAATAATCAATATTGTATAAACTAAATAAAAAATCGGTTGGAATTATCCAACCGATTTTTTATTTACCTCAACTTCATATCACCATCTTTTATCCAGTTTTTCTTTTTCATGAAAATGTAAATTAAATATGAAATAATTGCTGGAGCAATGATTTGCAAAATTAATATTGAAGTTAAAATATATGAAGTATCATATTTAGATTTCATAGCATTGAAAGTTCCTATTTGTCCAACCAAACCACAAGAACCCATCCCCGATTCTAGAGCTGTATTTTCCATATTGAAATAAATAATTGCAATTGGACCTATAATCGCTGAAGCTAAAGTTGGTGGAATCCAAATTTTCCAATTTTTATAAATGTTCGGAACCTGTAACATACTTGTCCCTAATCCTTGTGCTAAAACACCTTTCAAACCATTATCCTTAAAACTGATTGTAGCAAATCCAATCATTTGTGCACAACAACCTATTGTTGCAGCTCCAGCTGCTGAACCGTCTAATTCTAACATTAGACACAAAGCAGCTGATGAAATTGGTAAAGTCAAAACCATACCGACAATTACAGCAATTACAACTCCCATTATCAAAGGATTAGAATCGGTTGAAAATATAATTATTTCACCAATCCATTTCATCATTTGTTGAACAGAAGGACCAATGATTTGTGCTAAGATTACTCCAACCAAAACAGTAATAATCGGTGTAATTACAATATCTATACGTGTTTCGCCTGCTACCATTTTTCCCACTTCAACCGCTACAATTGTCGCTATAAAAACACCTAAAGGTCCACCTAATTGATATGCTGCAATTCCTATAACTGCTGACGAAAATAACACCAATTGAGGTGCTCGTAAACTATAAGCAATAGCCAATGCTATCGCAGGTCCTGTCGCTTGATTCGCAACTGGCCAAACAATATCAGTTAAAAAAGAAATATCTAACTCTTCACCAATAGTTTTCAAAATTGTACCAACCAATAAAGTCGCAAATAAACCATAAGCCATTGCGCCCATTGCATCGATAAAATATCGTTTTGCAGAAATTTGTATATCTTTTTTGAGTAGGAAATTTTTCATGTTTGAAATTAAAAAAATCTATTATTTGTATAAAAAACTAATCTATTTCATTCTCTTTTTTACACCAATCAAGCATATATTCATATAAATCAGTCATATTAATTGATGGATTTTCTTTGTACTTTGCAAGCATTACTTGATTAAAATCTGTAAATTTCGCAAAACCTCTCATATTACTCATCATTCCATTCAATTCTGGCAAATATTTATCCAAATCTGTTTTGCTATAATTATCATGAACATATAATATATAAACAGCAAAAGTCATGTATTCGTTAAAAACCTTGTAAGGTGATTCATACATATCAGTTATTGTAGGTTTCGCCCACTTTTTACGATTTGACAATGCTTCATTGATTTGTTTCACATATTTATCAGAAACAGGATTTACATAATTATGATCGATTTCAGTAAATACAACACGTGATTCTAACAATTCATTTTGCGTAGGAGTCAATTTTGAATCAAAATCTGCACGAGCAATGAACATAATAGTTTGTGTAAATCCGTTATCCTCAAAACGCGATGTAGAATGCGCTCCATAAATTAACGGCGAAAAATATACTGCGTATGAACCATAACCAAATCCGAACTTTTTATCCAACCAATTTTGCATTTTCTGAATTGGATTTAATTGATTATACCTTTGCAAAAGTTCTGTATAATACGGTTGGTTGTTCTTATAGAATACTCTAAAATTACTCACTTTTGCAAAATCTTGGAACACTTTTGCATCTTTCATCGGATCAAACGTATACCAGCCTTTTGCCATTTGACCTATGTTTCCATTATTTTTAATCTCTCCGTTTTTATCAAAATTATATGCACAAGCATTCATTTTCAAGGCATAATAATAGCGATAACTTGTATTAGAAAACATATTTCCTTTGTAATCCTCAATATACTGTAAATCTGTAATATATTTTTTAATCGTATCTATCGCAGGATGATTCAAATAAGGCTTAAAGTACTCTTTTACTTGTTTATAATATTCTGTTTTGGTGTCAAACATATTAATTTCTTTCTCAGCATCGGGATGCAAAGCCATTAAAATATTGACCAATTCACTCACTTCCGGAATCGCAACTTCAGTTTTTCCTTTATATTTATTGATATAATCTTTTGTAAAATTTACGTTAGGTGCAATTCCAATAATACGTTGATAAGCGGTATCTTTCTTATTCTGAATGATTAAAAAATCAATCGTTTCACCTTTTTTTAAATCAAAAGAAAGATTATTCTTTCCATCAGAATAAATCACTTCACTCTTTTCATTTGAAACTTCTGCCATAAAAACATCTGGCTTAATTTTAGAATTAATAGCCCAAGATTTGCTTGATATTTTACCATTTACTTTTATTTCAAGCATTTTTTCATTGGTATGTAAAACTTTTTGTGCAAAACTTGGCATTGCTAACAAGGTGAATAAAGCTACAATTACATTTTTTTTCATATTAGTTTATAAGTATTTTTAAAAGAAAACAACCCCATCAAAAGATGAGGCTGTTAAAGTATTATTAATTGTCCCGTCCTGAAATAG
>NZ_DJTP01000006.1:0-108212 GCF_002440405.1 Empedobacter sp. UBA6305
AAAGCATTTAGCGAGTAGCCGTTATTGACCGACTTGTAAGCATTATACCTAAGCTCCACTGGAGCTTCTCCTTTTAATTTCAAATGTTTTTTTTATCAAGATTCCCCGAAGGGCATATGAATTCATTTAAAAACAATAATATCTCATGAATAAAAAAATGAATGAAATATAGTTTTGAAAAACGAGAATAATCTTTCTATCACTTTTTTATGAGCAAAAAAGTAATATACCGAAGCTTATAAAGCTTCTCCTTTTAATTTCAAATTTTTAATTTCAAATTCTTAATCTCAAATGTTTTTTCATCAAGGTTCCCCGAAGGGTATATGAATTCATTCGAAAACAATAATAACTCATGAATAAAAAATGAATAAATACTGTTTTACACTACTTTTTAAGTTACACCCAAAATTCCCCCTCTGACAAGTTTTAAAAATTACATTAATAAATGAAAAAAATTAACACTAATCATTTTATGAAGATCATTTATACTCTTTGTGTTGTCTTCGGGGGATAGAGTGTGAATCTGTTTACTCTTTCATAATTTTACATCGTTTTTTAATTCAACATTAGTTTTAAAATCCACTCCTTTTCCTGTACATCGCGCCAACTTTGTTTTAGGAAAGGGGTTTTTTGTTATGTTTTACGTGATACGCTTAACGTTTTACGTTTTTTTTCTTATTAATATTCAAATCCTTTTTTAACAACGAATTTTAGAGTTGACATACGATTTGCAGACGAGCTTCAATCCATTGAAACAAGCGTAAAAAAGATTAGTGAGCGTATGCGAATCATTTAATCTTTTTAGTGCGTGAGATGAGAATTGAACGTCGAAAATCGCGGTCTTGTAATGCTTTGCATTCATGAATACCTTAAAAATAATAATAAATCATATGAATAACTTTTGATTACTTTTTGATCAAGCAAAAAAGTAATAAATAAAGAACTACTAATTATTCTCTTGTTCACGTAATTATGTTCAAAACCTCATCTTTTTGTATTTCTTAACTCATCTCAAAACCTCATCCTTAATCTGAATACATACTACTTTTTACAATTCTAAAATCTCAATACTAATATCTAACATCTACTAGTAGAATCGAATAACCATCTGTGCATTTCTATAATAAGAAACACATATTTAGAGAGAGTACTTTACTTGATTTGTAGAGGAATTAAACCAAGTAAATTGTATGAAGTTCGATGCGATTGTGATGGAAGAAAACGACCAAAAACAAGAAAGGCATGGAACTCATCTTAAAGCATCAGAGGTACTGGTATACCGTGCAACAATAAGAGAGCCCACGCCTAGGTCGTGAGCAAATTTACTTATTTTCTCGTTGCTACAAAAATTACCAGTTTTCTAATGCGAGATCAAAGTATAATTACTTTATTTTTTTAACTATCTGATAACAAATATAATAATAATTTTTAATATTCGGATATAAATCCGAATTATTTTTTTAAATAACTCCTTCATTTGTTAAAATGAAAGATAAAAATAGAAAAATAGTAGAATTTATAAGAGATAATTGGTTAGCAAATGATCAAAGTAATTTATCTTTTGCTACGTCACATGGTATTGATGAAAAAACTGTAAGACTAATTAAAGAAGATGAGAATTACAATATTAGTTTAAAAACAATTTTAAGAATTTGTGAAGCTAGAGAAATGAAATTATACGAATTTTTCAAGATGGTTAATATATAAAAAGGCTCCAACTTGGAACCTTTTTATATGTTATAATTTTAATAATTCACTTAAGCTATTTATTTTAATTTTTGGTAAATATCCTTCTTCTATATCAAAATTTTGGGGATGTATATTACTTCCTTGATCTAAGAGACAAATACTTGTCCAGCCCAATTTATTTGGACTAACAAAATCTTTTTTAGGATTATCTGCTATATAAAAATAATCATCGATATCATTTTCATGGAATATTTTAAAGTTACGCTCATCTGGCTTTGTTGAACCAAACTCTTCAGAAACAATTATTTTTTCAAATAAATCTTCAATCCCTAATGCCTTTAGTTTATTTCGTTGTGATATAGATCTACCATCTGTTATCAAACCTAATTTATATCCTTTAGATTTTATTTTTTTTAAAAGATCATACGCCCCTTCGTTTAAAGACACATTCGGAAAATGATTTCTATACAGTTCTAAAAGTTGCTCTATTGAATATTTCGGATAATCTTCCACCAAGAAATCAAAAACATTTTCGCCTCTTTGATATTTAGAAAACATCAATTCGTATAATTCCTCATGATTTTCTTTATCTATTAAAGCTGCAATCTCTTTATATGCCGATTTTAGATAATCTATTTCATACATCAAGGTATCATCAAGATCAAAAATGATATATTTAACCTTCATAATTACGAACTAAAACTTCATCATCATAACGAAGCATCAATAAATTATTTTCCCAATTTTCAGTATAATCAATCGTTTTTCCTAAAATGTATTCTTCTATCAAATATTTAGGATAATTAGCCCCTGCTAAATAACTCAAAGGATATCCTCCACCAAAGCGTGGGTTAATTTCTATTCCAATAATTCGTTTTGTATCTGGATTAAAGAAAAACTGCATAGTTAAACAACCTACAGCACCTTCTATATGAGAAAGTCTTTCTTTAACATAAGCAGCAATTTCATTTTTATGGGTAACTCCTTTGTTGACTTCACCAGCGCGCACAAAAATTCGTTTACGAGGAACGACACACTTTAAATCACCATCATTATCATAATACGTATCTACGGTATATTCATCATGATTTGCATGATCAATATATTCCATAAACATCAATTTTGGATTTTCGAAATGATAATCAGTTAATTGAGATTCGTTTTCAATCAAAAAAGTATCTTTACTTAAAGATCCATCATACGGTTTAATAAATAAGGGAAATGTAAGGTTGTTTTTATCTAAATCTTGTGGAATATCAATATTATTTTCGACAAAAAACTGATTAATAATCCGTTTATCACGACATGCTTTTACAAAATCTAAAGCTGAAACAATAGGCGTTATTCCTTCCTTTAAAAACAAATCTTTATTTTCTGCTAAAACCAATAACTCTGTATCAATTGTAGGAACGATTATTTTAATTTCTAATTCTTTACAAATTTGAATCAATTCAGAAATATAATCTGAATCAGTTACCCTTTTAACAGTTCTATAGCCATCGGACACATGACAAGCTGGAGCTAAAATCGGATTAAGATCTACTGTATAAACCTTATTGGTTTCATTTAGTTTCTTAATCTCAGTTTGAAAAGCTTTAACTAAAGAGACTCTTTGTCCAGCCGATGTGATAAGTATATTTTTATTCATTACATTATTTTAAATCAATTACCTTTTGGTAAACTTTTAAAGTATTATCAGCCATAATATCAGAGGTGAAATTATTAAGTGCGAACTCCTTACCATTTGAGGCAACTCTTTTTCGTAGTGATTCGTCTTTAATTAAATGCTCTAAAATAGATTTTAGTTCTTCTATATTTTCATTTTTAAAGATAAATCCAGTTTCCCCATGAGAAATTTGATCATATGCACCTTCAGTATCTGATCGCACAACACAACATTTAGATAACATTGCTTCTATTACGACTAAACCAAATCCTTCCAACCTTGAAGGTAACACAAATATATCCATCATGTCATAAAAAGGTTTTGGATCTTGATAAGGAACAATACATACTTTATCGACTAAATCTGCATTATTAATTTCATTTTCGAGCCACCCTTCCTCATCTGAACTTTTATAGGACCCAACAAATACTAAAAAGATATTTTCATTTAATTCATTTAATCTTTTAATAGAGTTTAATAAAATATCATGACCTTTTCGTTTCTCAATACTAGATACTATTCCAATAATAATCTTATTCTTAGGAATATTATATTTAGTTTTTAAATTATCAATATGAGCATCAGGAGAACTTATAGAATATCTTTCTGATACACCATGATATACCATTTCTATTTGTGAAGGTTTATAATTAAAATGATTAATGGCATAATTATATGTCTCTTTACTTATTGCAATAACTTTATCTGCATTTTTATATTCTAATTTTTTAGGTAAATCTGCAACATGAATAGTTGAAACAAATTTTTTCCCTAAAATCCATGGAATAAAAGATAAATAAGGTGACTGCGCATGTATGATATCTGATTTTATAAATAAAAGTTTTTTTAAAATAAATAACGTAGATAATATTTTATCTTTCATTCCTGATTTGTAAACTTTATCAAACCAAATTATATTTGCTCCTGAATTTTCAAATCTTTTCTCTAAATATTTTAAACCTTCATTATAATGTTCCGATCTACCGATTAAAACTGTAACATCATGACCTTTTTTAACGAATGCCTCTGTTAAATCAAGAGTATTCGTTGTTAATCCTGTTTCATTTATTTTTGTTAATAATTTTACAATTTTCATTTACTAATTTTTTCCGTTAAAAACTTCCATGGTTGCTTGACCGTCTTGAGAAATTCCTTCCGATCGAAACACCTTCTTGAAGGTACTAAAAAACACCTTAACATCTGTAGCAAATGATACATTCTCTACATACCATACATCCAATTCAAATTTCTTTTTCCACGAAATGGCATTTCTTCCATTGACTTGAGCCCAACCCGTAATACCAGGTCGTACTAAGTGACGTTTCTTCTGTTCTTCATTGTATAGAGGCAAATACTGTGGCAATAAAGGACGAGGTCCTATTAGTGACATATCGCCTTTTAAGACATTGATCAACTGAGGAATTTCATCCAATGACGTTTTACGAACAAATGCACCAATTGGTGTTAATCGTTCGGCATCCGACAACAAATTTCCTTGTGCATCTTTTTTATCGTTCATGGTTTTGAACTTGATGATTTTAAATATTCGTTCATTTCGTCCAGGACGTGCTTGAAAGAAAAAAGGCTTGCCTTGGTTGGCAAAGTACAAGCCAATCATCACTACGATAAATAGTGGCGATAAAATAATCAACCCAACAAAAGCGATGATGAAATCGAAAAGTCTTTTAAAAAAGTTTTTGTACATAATTTTAGGGATTAGGGACTAGGGATTAGAGACTAGAGATTAGGGACTAAAGCTTTGATTTTCTGTAATTAATTAGACCGTTTAACATTTTTCCTATTTCTTCTAGTTTTGATATTAATTGAATAAATTCTTCTTCGTTAATATAGATTAAATTTCGTGCAATAATAAGTTGAGTATCTAATTCTACAACGCTACCTAATGCAATATATAAAAACTGGACTAACTCTTTATTTCCTTGACGTGCACTACCTTCAGCAATATTACTTGGAATCGAAACAGCTGCCCTTCTCATTTGTGATGTCAAGCCATAAAGTTCTCCTTTAGGAAAATCTTGAGTTACCTTGTATAAATCAGTAACAAAATCGACTGATTTTTTCCAAACATCTAAGTCCTTATGCGTTTTCATATCTTTTATTTTAGGGACTAGGAACTAGAGATTAGAAAGTCTAGTTTCTGATCACTGATTTCTAGTTTCTAATATCTAATTCTTGATATCCAGTTTTTTAATCAACATATTATATTCATCTAACAAGGCGTTCCATACAAGTGATTGTTCATAACGTGATTGTATCATTGGGCGAGCATTATTCTTTAAACTTAAGTAATAGTCTTTATCTTCCATCAACTTTTGCATAGCTACTGTAATTGCTTCTGCATTTTTTACAGGAATAATCGTACCATTTTCTCCTTCAACTATAATTTCGTTACACCCATTAATATTGCTTACAATACTTGGTAATTCCATTGCTCCTGCCTGCATTACTACATTCGGGAATCCTTCACGATAACTTGGAAATACTAACGCATTCGAAATTGCGAAATAAGGACGAACATCTTTTTGAAAACCAACCGAAATGATATTTTTATTTAGCTCTATTTCTTTTAACGTTTCCTCCTTTAAAGGATCAAGTTCTGTTTCTAATGGACCTACTAATAAGAGTTTAGGAACTTTACTAGGGACTGGAGACTGGGGACTAGGGACTAGAGACTGGGGACTAGAGACTAGGGGGTTGGGATTAGAGACTAGAGTGCTAGATTCCTGATTTCTAGTTTCTAGTTCCTTAAAAGCTGCCACCAGCTCATTAATTCCTTTATCTCCCACTAATCGTCCTACAAAAACAAACACAAAATCATTGGGTTGAATACCTAATTCTTCTTTCAAGTCAAGCAACTGTTCTGTTGAAAAATGTTCTTTAGAAAAAAAATCCAAATCAATACCGTTCACATTTCCATTTGCAATCACTTTAAGAGGTTTAGACGTAATTTTATAAGAAATCAAATCATTCTTTACTCCATTACCTTCTGGATAAATATGGGTTGCTGACAAACATAATAATTGATCCATTTTAATTAACAACTTTTGCATAGCACCTGTACGCGTAGGAAAAATTAGTCCTGTAAACGTATGCATTCGTATAGGCACACCTGCTAATTTTCCAGCTAGCATCGTCAACAAACCTGCTTTAGGTGTAATTGAATGAACTACGGCTGGTTTTTCATTCTTAAAAACAATAAAAAGCTTAATTAAAGAAACAAAGTCTTTAATAGGACTAATTCCTCTTTTCATCTCTACCGAATGAGTTGGAATACCTTCTCTATTTTGTATTTCTATTAAATCTTTACCTGCAGAGGAGACACCTATTATATGAAATGTTTGATTTAAAAATTTAAGTTGACCTTTTAAAAGAATGTTTAATGAAATAGGTACAGTAGAAGTACGAATAATTTTAGTTTTCATCATAAAGATTTATTAATTCATCAACCATTAAATTAATATCATATTTTTTAGATTTTTCTAAACAATTGTTTATTGTCTGTTGATATAAAAATGGATCATTTAATTTTAAGATTTTAGAAATTAAATCCTCTACATTGCTTGGTTCAAAAAGTAGACCTCCACCATCTACCACTTGTGCTAAACCATTTACGTCAGATGCAATTAAAGGAATTCCACTTGCCATAGCTTCTACAGCTACCAATCCAAAACCTTCCCAATGAGAACTTAATATAGCAATGTCACACATTTTCATCAGCGCATACACGTCATTACGTATTCCTAAAAATGTTACCCGATCTTGTAACTGTAATGTTTCAACTAGATCTTCTAAAATTGGTCGTCTAGCCCCATCACCTATTAATAGTAACTTATAATCCTCGGGTAATAATTTTAAAGCTTTAATAACAGAATCTTGATCTTTTTGTTCTCTAAAACCAGCAACCATGATTAAAATCTTATCATTTACTGAATAATTGAATAATTCACGATTGTATTTAATACTCGTATTTACATTATTCAAATTCACTCCATTTTCAATGACTAAAAGTTTATTATTGCTTAAATTCAGTTTTTCTTTTAACACAGATTTAACCTCTTCTGTAATACAAATTACGTTATCATAGCACGCATAAATTAACTTTTCTATTAATCGAAACTTCTTATTCTCCAAACGTCGATTCGATGTATTATGTTCCGTAAAAAATAATTTTACTTTTTTAAAACAAAACAAACGAGCAATAGCGGCAAAATATTGGGCAGGAAATAAATGCACATGAACAACATCATACTTATAAAAAAAAGGTATTAATTTTAAAATATAAATTGGGTTATAGTAAGATGTCCCCAATGTAAAAATGGTACAACAATTTAATGCTTCTAATTCTTTATATAAATGCGTTTTTTCTCCATTTAATAAGACCACATCAACCTGATTCCCTTTTGCAACTAAAAGTGGAACAGTCTCTACAATTAACTTTTCGGCACCACCTATAGCTAAGCTATCTATAATTTGCAAGATTCTCATTATTTATCTTTCAATAAAAAAATTAAACTTAAAGGAATACCAAAAACAGAATATATAAAATTCACATCTTTAAATTTTCTAAAAAATGATCTTTTAGAATATCTAGCAAACCTCCAATAATTAATATTTGCTCTTATTCTTTGAACAAAGGAAATAGGCATATTTTGCATTTCTTTATAAAAAAGTAGCGCACCTTCTGGAGATTGTTTACGAATTTCGAAATTTTTATCAGTAAGTCCTCCTTCTTGGTATTCTCCAATGTAAATAATTTCAGGCTTCCAAATCATTTTATACTTTAAACCAATACGGTTCCAAATTAATCCTTCTGTCAAAAATCTTTCATCACTGATTTTAGGAAAAGGGTACTTTTTTAAGACATCTGTACTCACAACCTCTGCCATGTCTCCCATAACTTTTCTTTTTAGTCTGAAATCGAAAACGTTTTCTGTAACCACCTTTGTGAAATTGAGTGATCCAATAGGTTTTTCAATAGAATATCCTCTTCGGTAGGAAATACCAGCCACATCATCTCCTATTGTTTTGAAGTTTTGATAATCTTTTAAAATTATTCCGACAGCTTCATCAATTAAATAATCATCGCTATCTACAATAAAAAACAATTCCCCCTTTGCTAAATTAACTCCCGTATTAATTGCAATATGTTTTCCTGCATTCGCTTGTTTAAAATAATTAATTTCTATATTATCCTCTTTTTTAAATGATTGCACAAGTTCTTGTGTGTTATCTATTGAACCATCATCAACAATAACCCATTCAAATCTTTTGTCAGATTGTTTTTTTAAACTTTTATAAAGTCTTGTTAATAATAAAGCTCTATTGTAGGTAGGGGTAAAAATTGTTAGTTTCATTTTAAATCAAAGCTATTGTTACTGTATTTTGCTGGACTAAAAAATTATATTAATATCACAAATTTATCTTAGTTTAAAAAAAAGAGAGATTAATGCAGTTAATAAAAATAATGTAGTAATATTCCATATTCCTACTTTTCTTCTAAATGATTTTAAAAAAGGAATTATTAATACAGGAATAATTATCCAACTCATTACTCCATATCTGTCACTATATACCTGACTAAACATTAAAAAGAAAAATGAAGACAACAAAATGTAAGTAAAAAAATAGGAAAGATTAGTTTCATAATCATCAAGAGATTTAAAATTAATCTTTCGAGAAACTTGCCAAAATATCACCATAAATAAAGTATTAAATAAATAAAAATCTGGTCTAAAACCTATTTTATAAATTATAGCACCATCTCCATTTCCAATTGCTCTTTCGCTAAAAACACTTCCTAAAAGAGGAATTTCCTTAAAAAAGTCAACAATATTTAAATTGGCAATTGCAATAATGGATGTTAATAAATAAATAAAAATATAAAAATTTAAATTTCTATAAAATACAGCTATTATAAAAAAAAGAACAGGAATGATAACAGAAATATGAAATAAACATCCTATAGTAAAAAGTAAGAACGCTTTTTTCCTTTCAGTTTCAAAAAAAGCTGTACCAATTAAAAAACAACTTAGTCCAATTCCTTGCCTAATAATGTTTCCGCCTAAGCTTTCAAAGAAAAAAGACATCACAAAAAAAGCGAAAAAAATAAAAGGATGCCTTAAATTTACTTTTTTTATAAATAACAATAAAGGACCTAAAAACAATACTACAATTGAGAAAAAGTAAAATCTATCATTATTAAAAATTTTTTTTGAAAGAAATGAATACAAATAAAAAAAGAAATCTTTGGATTGACTAAAGACAGAACGTAGGCTAGAAATCTCATTTCTGTATTGATTAATATAAACTTCAGTATCTGAGTATTTTAGAATAGGTCTATAAGTGAAGTATAAAGCATATATCATCCCGAAAATAATTACTAAAATCCATTCGAATTTATAATAAACTTTATTCTTAAATATATCTTCACATATTAATAATAAAGAAAACAATATTACTACGACCAAAAGACCTAATGATAAATTTTTGTAAATAATCTCTTCCATAATTTATTTTCTTTTAAATACAGAAAAATAAAACTTAAAAAGTTTAGAATTTAAAAATCTACCAAAAAGTTTCATTCTAAAATTCATATTTTCAAAATTATCAATTGGTAAAAAACCCTCCTCGAAATATTTGTTATAAAAAACACTTACTGTCTTAAATTTATATGGCCGTATAAACATACTGTAAAAAAAACCAATAACTGATTGATTTACAACCGTTCTAATTATTTTCAATCGATTACCATCTAAATTACGTGAAAATTCTTTAAGACTTTTGTGAACTATATAACTATCATTAGCTAACTTTAAAAGATGACTGTCTGAAATAAATCTTGAAGTAGAGTTTCCATTATCCACATAATTATAAAGAACTTTATCTATCTGCTTTACTTTATTGTAATAATAAAAATAACGCGTATTAAATTCTAAATCCTCAATATTTTTTATTCCTTTTATAAACCGTAAATTATATTGTTCTATAATACTACTTTTTAAAATTGTAGTCCATAAAAATGATGGGTTATGTCTTAATACAAACTCATAACCTTCAAAATATAAAGGAATTTCTCTTAAATGATTATACCTATTTTTTATTATTTTTTCATTATTTATCACATTATAATTAAATTTTAAGATATAATCAGAATCTGGCGATTCTAGATGATTCTCTATTGTAGATAATGAATCTTTTTCTATGTAATCATCTGCATCTATAAACCAAATATTTTCTCCTTTAGAATTATCTAACCCTTTATTTCTTGCCTCACTAGCCCCTCTATTTTCTTGAGAAATTAATTTCAGATTTTTATAATTAAATTCATTAATAAAATCGTGTATATGTTTTAAAGAATTATCTGTTGAACCGTCATTTATAAGAATTACCTCAAAAATCAAGTTATGCCCTCTATTTGAATATATTGATTTTAAGCAATTTACTATATATTTTTCTACATTATAAACTGGAATTATAATACTTAGTTCTATCTTATTTTCCATGTAATCCAAATTTATAGATGAAATATTTTATCTTTTGCTTTATTGAAAATTTATTAAAATTCTCACTTAAATATGTAGTATATTCATTGGGAAGCTGTTTGTAATTCATATTTTTCAAAACCTCTAAATAAGTATTTTGAATTTCTTTATCAATTAAAATAGCTACCTGATCAAGTCCTTTATTTTCAAAAAAGTCTTTCCTATTTTTTTTAGCATCAATTAAATGATTTTTACTCAATAAAAACTTATTTTTATCATTCATAATACTTCCTTCTCGCTGTCTATAATAATACAATTTACTATCAATGAAGTTTACTTTTTTACATTTATCTAATAGTTCATGGATTACAAATTCATCTTCATGAATCCTACCCTTTGGATATCTAACACTTTCCCATAGTTTCTTTTTATATAATTTATTCCAAGCTACTATTACTAGTGGATTTCTAAAATCAGTAATGTGTTCAAGCATAAAAATTTGGTCAAATTCTTTAACGTCCCCTTCAACACCAGCAATATTTAATTCACTCTCATCACTAAATTTCAATAAATCACAGAAAATCATATCAGCATCACCAATATTTTTGTGAAGAATTTCTATAAACTGTGGATGTACCAAATCATCACTATCTACAAAAGCTATATATTCTCCTTTTGATATATCTAAACCGGCGTTTCTTGCATCTGATAATCCTCCATTTTCTTTGCGAATTACTAAAATACGAGCATCCTGCTTTGCATAAGCATCGCAAATTTCGCCACAACGATCGGGAGAGCCGTCATCGACCAAAATAATCTCTAAATTCGGGTAAGTTTGTTGAATGATTGAATCTACACATTCTTGCAGATACTCCTCGACCTTGTAAATAGGGACAATAACAGATATTAGCGGATTTTCAGTCATCTATACTTTTTTAATTTCATTATCATTCAACCAATGGATAAGATCAACATATTTATTAGTAATATTATACAATAATATTCCATCTTGCACTGTTTTTCCATTTTCAGATTCATATATCTTAATATGATTTTCATTGTCGAATTCGTGAATAGAAAATGAAATTTTATTTTTATAAGGAAGTTGATGAAACTTATGAATGATTTCTTCTGTACAACCATCTCGATCATCAATCTTAAAGAAAAAATTATCACTGTTTTCTGAAAGTAATCGTTGAGTTCTTCTATTCCACTTATCCAATGCTTCCTCTTCACTTTGATAATGCATAAAATGGACTTCGATATCACCTAAAAGTCCAATAGGATAATGAACATTCTCTCTCCATTTGGACTTTTTACTAAACTTCAAGGGCAGATCTAAATAATAATTGAAATTCTCTAATAGTTTTATGTAATCTGGCGCATAAAAATAAAGTCCAATAAATGGTGTATTAAATGGCTTATCTAAGTCCTTATAAATTTCAGCACCCCAACAATTATTGCTGATGATAGAAAATGGTTTTTCATTATACTTTGTATCAGATAAATATTTAATTGGGGCTTTTTTTCGTTTAAAGTATTTAAAAATATTCATAAACCCTAATTTTTTAATTGTTCAACTAATGGTGCAAATTTACCTTTTAATAATTCGTTGTCGTAAACTGTGTAATTAGTAAGTGTAGTAAGTTGATTGAATGCGACCTTAGCTTCTTTTATATTATTAACAAACTTGATATATTCTAAATCCTTTATCCATTCGTAGGTTCCTAATACTTTATTATTATACTTACCATCGAAAGTGTTTTTTAATAAGTTCAATGTAGCTTTAACCTGAGAAAAATCTCCCCAAATACAATCTACCCTATCTTTAATAAAAAATACATTATCACTTTTAATAACTGAAGTAAACAAATTAAGATCAGATTTGATATCAATATGAATATAAAATACTACATCAGTATCTTGTAAACTATTTATCATTCTCAATAACTGATGTGGATATTGATGGGCCTGTATTAAATAAATTTTCTTAATCATTTTTTAAGCTTTTAAACAATACATCCCACTTATTCATTATCTTCTCCAATTGGTAATTTTTAGCTTTCAACTTTGCATTTATCCCCATCTCTATTCGTAAATCCTCATTTTCAATAAGCTTTAAGATATTATTTAAGTATGTTGTTTTATCATTCAAAGCAACTAAGAACCCTGTTTTTTTATTTTCTACTAATTCTGAAGGTCCGTATTTACAATCATAAGCAACTATAGGCAAACCAAGTTCCAATGCTTCCAACATTACTAGAGAAAACCCTTCAAATGTAGATGCCATCAGATAAATTGATGCGGTTTTGTAAAAATTAATCATATCATGAGAGGCGTCTTCAATGATCACATTGTTTTGTAAATGATATTTTGAGATTAAATCTAAATAGTTTTGCTTTTCGCTACCAGATCCTTTCAGCTTTAAAATCCAATCGGGATAACTTTTTACAACATCTTTCCACAAGTTTATAAGATGATCGAACTGTTTTTGAGGTTCAAATCTACCAACAGCAATTGCTACTTTAGATTGTAATGTAGAAACTTCGTCAAAAGCATCAAAAGTTTGAGGATTTGGTATAGAAATTACATTAGATGAATAATTACTCCATTCCTTTTTATCTCCTTTTGTTAGTACTATAAATTTTTCTACGCCGTATATTGGAACTAATATAGAGACTTTTGGTTTCATAATAATTTATTTCTTTTAGTAACATATATACAATAGATTATTTCAGTTATTCCAGATAAAGCCATTGTAGCACCAAAAACTAAAATATTTTGATATAACAATAAACCAATAGTTGTATATAAAGCAAAGCTAACTAAAGCTATTAATTGGTTTTTGGTAACCAAAAAATATTTATTGTTAGGAATAAAAACAAAACTAATATATGCTCCAACAACTAGCCAAGTCATTACAGTAACACTTAATAAAATTGATAACGGATAAGCTAATAACATATCTATCCCTCCCATAAATTGTACAATCCACTTTCCAAATAACCCAATAAAAACAATGACACTTAAAGAAATAAGTGTTTCTAGATTAATCAATTTTTTAATTTTATCTTTATCAATATTATTGATTAATTTTGGAAATATTGCTCCATTAATACTCATAAAAATGGTTCGAGGTACAATGATTATTTTACTGGCTAAATCATAAATTGCTACATCTTTCATTCCAAAAAAGGAACCTATGATAATTACGATACTTTGTTCTTTAAAAACACTTGCCGATGTGCTTAAAAAAAAGGGTAGAGCATCTTTAAACCAAACTTTAAGCTCTCTATAATTTACAAATGTAACTTTTAAATGCTGTTTAAATGTAATGATTAAATATGCGATTACTCCACCTAAAATACTACTTAACGAAACAATTAAAGCGTAAATATTTAAATCATCAGCATTCTTAATTATAAGAAAAATAGCAGGCAGAGATAAAAGTTTTAACCCTAACTGTATATAGGTTACTATTTTCATTTTTTGAATTGCCTGAAAATACCATTGTGGAAAAATTATAAATGAAATAATCTGCGTAAAACAAATTAATAACAATTGATAATTATTTCTAAATAATGGAATGAGAAAACATAAAAACATCAAAACTACACTTGCTAAAATAAATAAATAAAACTTAGCTGTTAAGACACAAGAAAGTGTTTTTTGCAATGATTTTTTATCATCAACATTTAATGCAATCGCTTTTGTTGCAGGTAGATCAAACCCAAAATTGACCAAAAATACAAAATAAGTAGTTATAGATGTTGCAAATACAAACAAACCATAACTTTCTAGGCCTAATGTTCTAATTAAAAAAGGATATATTAATAGATAGAAAAAAGAATTCAACACTTGTAAAATGGTCATAAAAAAATAGTTTTCAATTATTTCTTTATTATTCTTAGCAAGCATTATAATACTATTTATTTTAGCTTTTAAACCCATTTATTACTTACAAACTTTCATCAAATACTCTCCATACCCACTTTTTTTCAGTGGTTCTGCAATATTCATTAATTCTTCTTTTGTAATGTACCCCATGCGATACGCCACTTCTTCTATGGCACCAATTTTCATTCCTTGACGTTCTTCGATCACTTGAACAAATTGACCAGCTTGCATCAATGAATTGATTGTTCCAGTATCTAACCAAGCTGTACCACGATCGAAAACACCTACTTTCAGTTTTCCTCTTTTCAAATATTCTGCATTAATATCTGTAATTTCTAATTCTCCACGCGGAGAAGGTTTTATATTTTTTGCAATTTCAACCACATCATTATCATAAAAATACAATCCTGGAACGGCATAGTTAGATTTTGGTTCTTTAGGTTTTTCTTCTATTGATACGACTTCATTCTTCTCATTAAACTCAACTACACCATATCGTTCAGGATCGCTCACTTGATAAGCAAAAACTACGCCACCATTTGGATCTGCAGAATCTTGTAATAATTTTGACATTCCTGAAGCATAGAAAATATTATCACCTAATATCAATGCTACTTTATCATCGCCAATAAATTCTTCTCCTAATATAAAAGCTTGTGCCAACCCATCTGGACTTGGTTGTTCTTTGTACGAAAATTTACATCCGATCTGTGATCCATCACCTAATAACTTCTCAAAATGAGGTAAATCATGAGGTGTAGAAATAATTAAAATCTCATTAATCCCAGCCAACATCAATGTTGACAAAGGATAATAAATCATGGGTTTGTCATACACCGGCATCAATTGCTTGCTTACTGCCAATGTTAAGGGATGTAATCGTGTTCCTGAGCCTCCTGCTAAAATTATTCCTTTCAATTTATAGTATTTTAGTTTAGTTATTTTGTTTTAAATTTCTGAAACGATTGTGCTTCTTGATCTTTATCAGAGATAATCATTTTATCCGAAGGGATTTGCCAATCAATATTCAATTCTTGATCTAAAGGATTTACTCCGTCCTCTGAAGCTTTATTGTATCCATTATCACATTTATAGAAAAAAGTTGCTGAATCAGATATTACAGAAAAGCCATGTAAAAATCCTCTCGGAATAAACAATTGTTTTTTATTATCTGCCGATAATTCAACTGCAACTGACTGTCCATAGGTTTCAGAACCTGGACGAACATCAACTGCAACATCTATCACCGCTCCTTCTACAACACGAACCAATTTTGCTTGCGAATGCTCTCCTGCTTGCATATGTAATCCGCGAACTACGCCATATGAAGAACGAGATTGATTATCTTGAACAAAAGTTGGTTTATAACCCAAAATTTCTTCCATTTTGTTTTCATTATATGATTCGAAGAAATATCCTCTCGAATCTTCAAAAACTGTAGGTTCTAAAATAAAACAACCTTTTAATTTCGTTTCTGTCGCTTTCATTATAGTCGTTTATCAACTTCTTCTTTAGGCAAAGCCCCTTTTACATCATAAATCACTCCATTTTCTTTTAAATAATCCGTTAACTGAAGATTTAAAAACTCATTGTGTGATACTGTCAAAATAATGGCGTCAAATTTAGATTCTTCGACAAACTCAGAATGACATTTTATTCCATATTCGTGCATCACCTCATCTGGGTTAGCCCAAGGGTCTAAAGTTGTCACCTCTATTCCATATTCTTCTAATGCATTAATTACATCAATTGCTTTCGAATTACGAATATCAGGGCAATTTTCTTTAAAGGTAATTCCTAAATTTAGAACTTTCGCGCCTTTAACTTTGATATCGTTATTTATTAACAATTTAACAACTTGCGAAGCTACAAAAGCTCCCATCGAGTCATTTAATCTCCTTGCTGCTAAAATTAATTCAGAATAATAACCAATTTCTTGTGCTTTTTGAGCCAAATAAAATGGATCAACGCCAATACAATGTCCTCCAACTAAACCTGGTTTAAATGGTAAAAAATTCCATTTTGTTCCAGCAGCTTCTAAAACATCGTTTGTATCAATATCCATTAGCGAAAAAATCTTCGATAATTCATTGATAAATGCAATATTGATATCACGCTGCGAATTTTCGATCACTTTTGATGCTTCTGCAACCTTGATTGTAGGTGCTAAATGAGTCCCAGCAACAATTACTGATTTATATAAATCATCAACAATTTTTCCAATTTCTGGAGTTGAACCTGAGGTTACTTTTAAAATTTTCTCAACCGTGTGTTTTTTATCGCCTGGATTAATTCGCTCTGGTGAATATCCCGCATAAAAATCTTGGTTAAACTTCAATCCCGAAGAATGTTCCAATACAGGAATACATTCTTCTTCTGTAACACCTGGATAAACCGTTGATTCGTAAATAACAATATCATTTGGTTTTAAAACTTTACCTACTGTTTCTGAAGACTTTTTAAGCGGTGTTAAATCAGGTCGATTATTCTTATCTACAGGAGTTGGAACGGTTACAATAAAAATTGTAGCATCTCTAATATCTTCTGTATTTGAAGAGCAAAACAATCCTGCACTTCGACTACGCTCAGTGTCCATTTGAGATCCTTCGACAAGCTCAGAATGTGAATTAAAAGGGTTTTGTTTAACTAAAACATTTTGTAGAACATTATTTTCAACTTCTAAAGTTGAATCAATTCCACTATTTAATTCTGCAATACGTTTCTGATTGATATCAAACCCAACAACAGGGTATTTTGTTGCAAATAATCGAGCCAAAGGTAAACCTACGTAACCTAAACCGATAACTGCTATTTTATGTTGTTGATTCATTTATTATAATATTTTCTGTACCATTGTACAAAGTTATACACTCCTTTGTCAACAGGATAATTAGGATTATAACCAAATTTATCTTTCAAATCTTGGACATCCGCCCATGTTTGATTGACATCTCCTGCTTGCATCGGATACATTTCTAAAATAGCTTTTTCACCTGTTGAATGCTCAACTTCTTTGATAAAATCCATTAATTGAACAGGTTTACTATTCCCAATATTGTATAATTGGTATTTTTCGTTTGTATTTTTATCTTCAAGAATTTTGTCAATTCCTTGAATAATATCATCAATATATGTGAAATCGCGTGATAAATCGCCGTGATTAAAAACTTTTAAAGGTTGATGATTCAATATAGCATCTGTAAACAAAAACATTGCCATATCTGGTCGTCCCCAAGGTCCATAAACAGTGAAAAAGCGCAAACCTATCGTTTGGAAATCGTACAAATGGCTATACGCATGCGCCATTAGCTCGTTTGCTTTTTTGGTTGCAGCGTATAAACTAATAGGATGATCAACATTTTGATTTGTTGAAAAAGGAACATCTGAAGAGTTTCCATAAATACTTGAACTACTTGCGTACAATAATTTTTTGACGTTATAATTTCGGCAACATTCTAAAATATTTAGAAAACCAACCAAATTACTTTGTCCATAGGCATCAGGATTTTCGATACTATAACGAACACCAGCCTGAGCTGCCATATTAACAACCGCATCAAAAGAATATTCTTTAAAAAGTTGAGCTAATGACTCTTTGTCTTCTAAATTCATTCGATAGAAAATCATCTTTTCTTCGTGTTTAGAAGAAAGAACTTTCTGATCAAAATTTGAAGCAAATTCTTGATTGATTCCTAATTCTTTTAATCGATCATATTTTAACTGAATAGTGTAATAATCGTTAATACTATCAATTCCAACAACTTTGATGTTTTTTTCGATTAATTTTTCAGCTAAATGGTAACCTATGAAACCAGCTACACCAGTTATGAATACTGTTTTCATTATTTCTCCTTTTCAGAAGTCGCAACTACTTTTCTTAATCCTGAACTAGAGAAGCGATGTGTACGCTTGTTGTAGTAAATTTGAATATGATTATCTAAACAATATTGTTTTCCCGTAAAGTCGATATTTCGGTATTCTTCCCCTATAATTCTAATATTTACTGGTAAAGCACTTAACATATCAAACAAATCTTGTTCGGTTTCGTAAGGAATAATTTCGTCGACATAACGACAACCTTCTAATTGAATATAACGCTCTACGATGGATTGCGTAGGACTATTTTTTGAAGGGTCTACACTTGCAGGATCTGTATTAAGCCCTACAATTAAGTAGTCGCATTGTCTTTTAGCTTCTTCGAGCATCATCACATGACCTGCATGAAGCAAGTCAAATATACCGAATGTAATTCCCGTTGTCATTTTATAATACTATTGTTGGAGCGACAAATTTAGGGATTTATATTGAATTAATTGTAAGCTTTTATGACATAAAAAAAGCACTCAAATCGAGTGCTAGGTATTTAAATTAATTCAGAATTTCTTTTTTCTAAATGCGTATAAACATTCTTTACTTCCTGCGAATATTCTTTTTGTAGAATTAAATTCGCGGTTGGGGTATTCACAAAAATAGTGTTTTGCAAACCGACAAAAGAAGTATAAACATCTGTTCCAATCACCATGTTTCCATTACGATCGACATAATGTCCGTTCATCACAAAATAATCATACAAGGATTCGAAAGAACCTAAATCATTCCAAACAAATTTTGCTGGAACTACTTTTATCTTCTTGCTTCGTTCCATTACAGCATAATCGATACTATTTGATGGAATATTCATTGAAAGTTCTTCGTTCAACTCTCCGTTGATATTTTCAGACCAAGCAATTTTAGACGCTTCGTAAATTTCTTTCTCAAATTTCTTTAGTTCTTTCAATAAAACACGTGCTTTGAAACAAAACATTCCACTGTTCCACAAAAAATTCCCTTGCTCGATAAAATCTTGCGCCGTAATATGATTGGGCTTTTCGCGAAACGATAACACAGTGTCTTCTTTGTGTTCGATATAGCCATACCCTGTTTCTGGACGAGTTGGATGCACTCCAAATGTGACAATATAGTCATTTTGTGCTAATTCGATTGCTCTATTCATCGCTTCTTGATAGGCTTCCATATCTTCAATCAAATGATCAGAAGGTGTCACAATTAGAATATCATCATCCTCAACTGCTAAAGCTGCAAATGCAATTGCCGCTGCAGTATTACGTGGAACAGCCTCTACAATTTTTGTGTATTCAACATTCATTTTATCAAGCACTTCTTGACTTAAATGGTCATTATCTTTATTCCCAATCACCATTAATTTATCAGCAATTGGACGATTTCTCTGAATCGTTAACTCAAATAAAGATTGCCCATTAAACAAAGGTAAATATTGTTTGGGATGACTTTTTCGTGAAAGTGGCCAAAGTCTACTCCCAACACCACCAGATAAGATCACATTATAAATACACATAAATTCTTCTAATTCGAACTTGTAAAGTTATTAAAAACTACTATATCATAGCATTCTATTATGATTTTTATTTTAAACACAAAAAAAGCGTTCAAAAATGAACGCTTTAAAGTATTGGTATTGATTTTATTAAATCATCGAAATACGTAGTGTATTGGTAATTCCTTTCTCAAATGCTGGCATTGCATTCAGATTGATGATATAATCACCATATTCTACATAACCCGCATTTTTCGCTAAGATATTGACCTCTGTAACCGTTTGATCCGTAGATGTATCGCGAGGATCGTAATTGATTGATTTTACACCCCATAACAAATTCAACATACGGTTGATTCGTTTACTTGGATTGAAAACCAAAATAAATGAATTTGGACGATGAGAAGAAATTTGGAAAGCGGTATAACCAGAATACGTCAACGTTGCAATTGCTTTCGCTCCTGTATCTTCTGCCATTTTAGCTGCATTATAACAAACCATATCAGTTACGAAACGTTCGTTTTTGATCTTTGGTTTGTGTTCTGGTACATGTACGTGATCATCATCTTCAACAGTTTGAAGAATTTTTGTCATTTTCTCGATAACTTGTACAGGATATTGTCCTACAGAAGTTTCTCCAGATAACATTACTGCATCCGCACCATCAAAAACTGCATTTGCAACATCAGAAACTTCCGCACGAGTTGGTGTCAAACTAGAAATCATTGTCTCCATCATTTGTGTTGCAACAATAACTGGTTTACGCGCTAATTTCGCTTTGTCAATTAATTGTTTTTGCGCTTTTGGAACGATTTCAAACGGAACCTCAACTCCTAAATCTCCACGAGCAACCATTAATCCATCCGAAAATTCTAAAATATCATCGATATTTTCTAATGCTTCAGGTTTTTCAATTTTAGAGATAATTGGAATTTTTACTGTTCCATGTTCTTTGATAAATTCTGATAAATCTTTTACATCTTGTCCAGAACGTACAAAAGATAATGCAAACCAATCGACACGATTTTCGATAGCGAATTTTGCATCTTCTTTATCTTTTTCTGTTAGAGCAGGTAAAGAAATATTGGTATTTGGTAAGTTAACTCCTTTTTTAGAACGTAATGGACCTCCTTGAATCGTTTCTGCTTTTACAGTATCTGTTCCGTTTGTCTCGATTACTTTGAAGATTAATTTTCCGTCATCAATTAAGATATTTTCTCCCACTTGCACATCTTGCGCAAACTTTTTGTACGTCATAAAAACTTTTTCTTTCGTTCCTACAACATCTTCGTTTGTGAAAGTTAAAATTTCTCCTGGATTGATTACGAAATCTTCGTGTTCCATTTTTCCAATACGCAATTTAGGACCTTGTAAATCCGCTAAAATTGCTGTATTGTAGCCATGATCGTTATTTAATTGATGAATTGTTTCAATCTTACGTTTCACATCCGCATAATCTGCGTGCGAAAAGTTGATACGGAACACATCTGTTCCTTTTCTCATCATTTCTAATAAAATCTCTGGACTTTCTGTTGCCGGACCTAAAGTCGCGACAATTTTTGTCTTTTTAAGATATTGTCTATCGTAAATCATAATTTTTCCCTTTTTTTATGCACAATATTTTGTTAGAAAACCAATTGATCTGCATTGCTAATCAAATCGATATCTATTTTTTTGATCGTTTTTATAAAATCTTTTTCTACAAATGGTAGTTGAAGATATTGTAGTTCATCTTCCCAACCAGAGATTTTTACTACATAGTTGCAATCCTTGTAATTTGGCACAAGAATAACGCTCTCTTTGAAAAGATTTGATAAATCTACTTCATTTTTTTTAAAATCGGATTGATTTGGAATATTTTTAATGATATGATAATCTATTTTATTTGCTTCATCTAACCATTGATAGGTTTCGAAAAAATAAGTATGCTCATCTAACCAAATATCCAAATCCTGAATACGCTCAAAACGCGTATCAAAAGTAGAGTTGAGATGGAAAATAAATTGTGTAGAAGTGTTAAAACTAGAATTTACGCCTATGAGATGAAAATCTATCCAATCATCATATAAGAGTAATTCTGCCATGTTTCTAAACTTTTTCTATTTTCTTTTGTAACGAATAGTACGCGCGTTTTGCTGCGCTTTCTTCGGCTTTCTTTTTAGAAGTTCCTCTCCCTTTCGAGATGACTTTATCATTGAGACGGATTACTGACACAAAAACCTGCAAATCTTCTGCGTTTTGCTCCTCAAATGTATTGAATCTTATCGTATTTCTCGTTTTTTGACTCCATTCCAAAATCAACGATTTGTGACTTGTAATCGTGTGCTCCAAACGATCTAAATCCGCATAAGGGTCAATAATTTTGACTTGAATAAATTTTTGTACTGCAGCTATACCTCCATCAACATAAATTGCACCAACCAACGCCTCCAACATATCACCATTTACGTCTTCACCCAAATTGTTGTGATTGTTCATTGGATCCAAATAATCTAACAAGCCAAGTTGTTTGGAAACGGCATTCAATTGTTTACGCGAAACAATTTTAGAGCGCATTTTTGTCAAATAACCTTCTTGTTGATCGGGCGCTTTGTAGTATAAGTACATTGCTGCAGAAGCACCAAGTAATGCATCTCCTAAAAACTCTAATCTTTCAAAGTTTATACTGTTTCCATTTTCATCTTTTTTCTGTGCAGATCTGTGGGTAAATGCTTCTTTAAAAACCTCAACATTGCGAGGAGTATAACCCAAAATCGACTTCAAAAATTTCAAAAAAGGATCAGATGAATTTGAATCATCACGATGATTTTTAAAAGAAAATAATTTTTTTAAGAAAGACATTACTTATACTTCTTAAATATCACACAAGCATTGTGACCACCGAAACCAAAAGTATTACTCAATGCATAATCTACATTTTTCTCTTTTGCTTTGTTAAATGTATAATCGATTTTAGGATCAAGATTTTCATCATCCGTAAAATGATTAATTGTTGGTGGAACGATACTGTTATTGATTGCTCCAATAGCCGAAATCGCTTCAATAATCCCTGCACCACCTAATAAGTGACCAGTCATAGATTTTGTTGAATTGATTTGAATATTATAAGCATGTTCTCCAAATAATTTTTGAATTGCTTTAGATTCTGCAATATCACCTAATGGTGTAGATGTTCCGTGCATATTGATATGATCCACGTCTTCTACGCTGATATTGGCATCTAATAAAGCCTCTCTCATCACATTTAATGCGCCTAATCCTTCGGGATGTGGAGCTGTAATATGGTGAGCATCTGCTGTAATTCCTGTTCCTACTAATTCAGCATAAATTGTAGCTCCACGTGCAATTGCATGTTCGTACTCTTCTAAAACAATACATCCAGCTCCCTCTCCCATTACAAAACCGTCACGGTCTTTGTCGAATGGACGAGAAGCAGTTTGTGGATCATCGTTTCGTGTAGATAACGCATGTAATGCATTGAAACCTCCAATACTTGATGCTGTAATCGCAGCTTCTGAACCTCCTGTTACAATTGCTTCTGCTTTTCCAAGTCTTAATAACATATAAGCGTCAATAATTGCATTTGTTGAAGAGGCACATGCCGAAACAGTTGTATAATTAGGTCCCATAAGACCAAATTCCATTGAAATATGACCAGGCGTGATATCTGCAATCATCTTAGGGATAAAGAAAGGATTGAAACGAGGTGTTCCATTTCCTGTAGAGTAATTTGAAACTTCTTCTTCAAAAGTTTTAATTCCACCGATACCAGATCCCCATATAACGCCGATACGCTCTTTGTTTACATTTGCATCTTCTAAGATTCCACTGTGTTTTATTGCCTCTCTAGCTGCAATAATTCCCAATTGGGCACAACGGTCAATTTTTCTTGCCTCTTTACGATCAAAATGATCTTCGATATTGAAGTTTTTGATCTCACAAGCAAATTGTGTCTTAAAAAGAGTTGCGTCAAAAAGCGTAATAGGCGCAGCGCCACTTACACCATTCACTAATCCATTCCAGTATTCTTGGTATGTATTTCCGATTGGTGTTAGCGCGCCTAAACCTGTTACTACTACTCTTTTTAATTCCATAAAATAGGAACTATTACTTGTTTAAGTCTTCGATGTATGTTACAGCTTGACCTACAGTTGAAATTTTTTCTGCTTGATCGTCTGGAATTTGGATATCAAATTCTTTTTCGAATTCCATGATTAATTCTACTGTGTCTAATGAATCAGCTCCTAAATCGTTAGTGAAACTTGCTTCTAGCGTAACTTCGCTTTCGTCAACTCCTAATTTATCTACGATAATCGCTTTCACTCTTGATGTAATGTCAGACATAATTTTCTAATTTTAATTGTTGTAAACTAGTGCAAAAATATAAAACTTATATTAAATACAAGCTTTTTTTTATATGCACGCATAAGAACTTGGAAATATATGGTGAATAAACATGCACGAAAACGTTTAAGTGAATGACATAAGTCAAATTTTTCACGCTTCTTTTTATTGTAACTTTGTACAAAGTTTTTACCTTTAAAATTTTAAAAATACTTTAAAAATCACAAAAATGAGCATAGAATTGGCATCTTACGGAATAAAAAATTCCAAAATTAACTATCAATTATCTCCTGAAGAGCTTACGGAGAAAATGGTAGAGCTAGGACAAGGAGAAATTACATCTTCTGGAGCAGTAAATATGTTAACCGGAGAATTTACAGGACGTTCTCCTAAAGATCGTTTTATTGTTAA
Organism: Empedobacter sp. UBA6305; assembly: GCF_002440405.1. Classification (NCBI taxonomy): domain Bacteria; kingdom Pseudomonadati; phylum Bacteroidota; class Flavobacteriia; order Flavobacteriales; family Weeksellaceae; genus Empedobacter; species Empedobacter sp. UBA6305. Next base: position 24,845 of record NZ_DJTP01000006.1, read on the forward strand.
AGACGAAATCACTGCAGAAAACGTTTGGTGGGATGGAAACATCAATATTCCTTTCGATTCTGATAAATTTGACGCTTTATACGATAAAGTTGTTGAGCATTTAAGCAACCGCGAAATTTATGTACGTGATGCTTTTGCTTGTGCTGACGATGCATACAAAACAAAAATTAGAGCAATTACAGAAACTCCTGCAGCTAATTTATTTATCTATAACATGTTTATCCGTCCAACAGAAGAAGAATTAAAAAACTTTGGTGATGCTGAATGGACAATTATCAATGCACCAACTTTTGTTGCAGATGCAGACGAAGATGGTACAAGACAACACAATTTCTCTATCTTAAATTTTAAACGTAAAATCGTTTTAAACGGAGGAACTGGTTATACAGGAGAAATGAAAAAAGGTATTTTTTCTGCCTTGAACTTCATCATGCCCGTATTTAGAAATACTTTACCAATGCACTGTTCTGCTAACTCAGGTGAAAACGGAGATACAGCAATGTTCTTTGGATTATCTGGTACAGGAAAAACAACTTTATCGGCAGACAAAAACAGACGTTTAATTGGTGATGATGAACACGGATGGACAGAAGACAATACAGTTTTCAATTTTGAAGGTGGTTGTTACGCAAAAGTTATCAACTTATCTCCAGAAGGTGAACCAGAAATTTTTGCAGCGATCAAAGATGGAGCTTTATTAGAAAACTGTAAATTAATTCCAGGTACTAACGAGGTTGATTTTACAGATACATCTATCACAGAAAATACACGTGTTTCTTATCCAATTGATTATATCGAAAATATTGCAGTTCCATCTGTAGGAAAAAATCCTAAAAATATTTTCTTCTTATCGTTTGATGCTTACGGAGTTTTCCCTCCAATTGCAAAATTAAACCCAGATCAAGCGGCTTACTTGTTTATCTCTGGATATACATCTAAAGTGGCTGGTACAGAAGCTGGTGTTACAGAGCCTCAAACTACATTTTCTACATGTTTTGGTGCACCATTTATGCCATTACATCCAACAAAATATGCTGAAATGTTGAGCGATAAAGTTGAGAAAACTGGTGTAAATGTTTGGTTAATCAATACAGGTTGGAATGGTAAAAAAGAGCGTATGTCTTTAAAAGACACTCGCGCCGTTATCAATGCAGCTTTAAATGGAGATTTAGACAACGTAGAATTCAAAAAAGATCCTTATTTCGGATTTGAAGTTCCAGTTGCAATCGAAGGTGTTGCTTCAGAAAAATTAAGTCCAGCTACTTCTTTTGATTCTACAGCAGCTTACGAAGTAAATGCGAAAGAATTAGCAGATAAATTCAAAGCGAACTTCAAGAAATTTGAAGAGTTTGCAACGGCTGATTTATTAGCTGGTGGACCAACGATTTAAGGATAAGATTGAGGTTAAGATTAAGTTTTTAACTCATTTTGAAAATCAGAAATAAATATAAAACCGAGCAAATTGCTCGGTTTTTTTATGTTTTTAAATGTTGAATAAATCTTTACATAGATGCATAGAAATACAATTTTCTATTTGACATCAAAATCAGTAGTTTACTCATCGTTTTTCATCTTTGATGAAAATTACATTTTCAAGTAAAAATCCTTTGTCAACTGAATATAATCTTCTGTGTACTGATGACGATCGACTTCGATAATTAATTCTTTTTCTTCTACTTCTTTTTCATGAAAACTAAATTCTAATAACACACGTTTTGTTAACGTTGTCGAATTCCCTTTTATATAAACGACACGAGATAGTTTTAAAGCATTTTGAGCAGCTATCGTACAAAAACCATCCATTTGATCGTATGGAATTATAAAACTCGCTAATCCGTCTTTATGTAGTAATTCAGCAGTTTTTTTTATTAATTCTTCGAAAGTCAATGTTTCTTGCTGGCGTGCTTGTTTACGCGCGTCAAAATCAACCGTATCATTCACCACAAAAAAAGGTGGATTACTGACAATCAAATCATATTTTTTATTGGTTGAATAATCTTGAAGCGATGAATTAAAAATGGTTAATCGATCTGAAAAAGGTGCATTATTGAAATTCTCTTTTGCTTGTAAAAAAGCAGCGTTATCAATTTCTATTGCATCAATCATCGAATGAGGAAAACGTTGCGCTAACATCAACGAAATTAATCCAGTTCCTGTACCAATATCTAAAATAGTATTTCCATTTTTTAAAACAGTCCAAGCACCAAGTAAAACACCATCTGTGCCTACTTTCATTGCGGTTTTGTCTTGAAAAATTTCGAATTGTTTGAATCGAAACGGTTTTCTATTCATTGCAAGGAATCAAAATGTAGAATGTTGTACCAACAGAAATTTCAGTTTCGAAACGAATTGTTCCATCATAATCGTCAATAATTTTTTTCACCATTGGCAAACCAATTCCCATTCCACTATTCTTTGTTGTAAACTTTGGAACAAAAATAGAATCTTGTGATTCGACAGGAATTCCATTCCCGTTATCTTGAATGGTTATATGCAAAAAACCATCCACTAAAAACACATCTACTTTAACTTTCGCTATACGAGATTTCGGAATAGATTGAAACGCATTCTTTGTAATATTGGTGATAATTCGATTCAAATATTGTTTATCAAAAGTCATCATGATGATGTTAGGCGAATAATTAAATTCGATAAACTCCAATGGAAAAACATATAGCGCATTTTTTATGACGTCTACCACATCAATTTTTGCATCTTTACGAGAAGGCATTTTAGCAAAATCTGAAAAAGCTTCAGCAATCGCAGAGATGGTATCAATTTGTTGCAATAAAATATTAGTTGTTCGCATCGTCTTTTCTTCAAGATTTGGATCATTTACATCAAATTTTCGCATATAATTCTGTAGCATTAATCGCATTGGTGTTAATGGATTCTTGACTTCATGCGCAACTTGTTTCGCAAAATCTCGCCATGCTTCTTCACGCTCTTGCTTAGCTAATAAATCTGATTGTTCCCGCAATCGGTTCAACATATCATTATAAGAATCTACCAGAACCTTTATTTCATCGTTACCATCATAACGAATAGGCATATTGTTTACAATAACTTCTGTTTCTCGAATCCGATCTGCAAACGACCAAAGTTTATTAAGCGTACGTTTAGTAACAAAATAGACCGCAAATGTTCCAAACAAAAGAATAACTCCAAAAGCCAATCCATAACTACCAATTAATGTAAACATGTCTTGTTGTAAAAAATCTTGGTTAGATTGATAAGGTAGACAGAGAACAGCAATATTTTCGTTGTAATAATTTTTGATATTACTATAAGACGAATAAACATTATTGTCGTCGGCTGTATCTTTATTCGTTACAATAAAATCATTTGATTTTTGTAGTTGGTCTAATATTTTCTGAGGTAAAACATCATAAGTCGTTGAAACTGGCTGTGTGGTTAAAATTTTATTACCACGCAAATCATAAATTACAATATCGGTTTTATTGATATCACCGATGCGAAGAAAACCATCTTCTAAAATGTCATGAATATTATCTTTGGTTGCAATTCCAGGATAATTATCCATTTCGTAATCTATCGCAGACTCTACCGCTCTAACTTTTCGTTTGAGAATATCTTCGTGATATTGTTTAGTTTGTTGATTGAAATGATTGGCAGTAATCAGCAAGATAGCACCTGCTGTAAATAACAAAATCGTTACCATATAAATGATAATACGAACGGGTAGCGATAGGTTATTTTTTTTTCTAATCATTTTTATTTTTGGAATAATCTTTTGACGTATTTTCCTAAGATATCAAATTCTAAATTCATTGTATCGCCAACTTTCACTTGATTAAGGTTTGTAAACTCCCAAGTATATGGAATAATTGCAACCGAAAACTGCCCTACTTTACTGTCAACAACTGTTAAACTAATTCCGTTAAGACAAATCGAACCTTTTTCTACTGTAACATTTCCAGACGATGCTTCATCATATTCTACTGTAACAAAAAAGCTACCATTTTGGTTTTCTATCGAAACAATTTTTCCAGTTTGATCAACATGTCCTTGAACAATATGACCATCGATACGACCATTGAACTGCAAACATCGTTCTAAATTGATCAAATCACCTTCTTTTAAAGTGTTAAAATTTGTTTTTTGTAAGGTTTCCTCTATAGCAGTGACTTTGTAAAGACCATATTTGAAATCAACAACTGTTAAACACACTCCATTGTGAGCAACACTTTGATCAATTTTTAATTCATCACAAAAATCAGCTTCAATCCATAAATGTAAATTAGATTGCTCTTTCTCTGCTTTTATAAGCTTTCCTACTCCTTCTACGATTCCTGTAAACATGATGTTATTTTTGGTGAAATTAATAATTAATTTAAACTTATAAAATGAAAAAGGGATGATTTTAAAACATCATCCCTTAAATATATTATCTCTGTAATAATTTTTACTCTACAGTAACAGATTTTGCCAAGTTACGAGGCTGATCTACATTCTTACCTAATTTAACGGCAATCCAGTACGATAATAATTGTAATGGAATAGCTGTTAAGATTGGAGAGAATTCTTCTGCTGTTTCTGGGATTACTACGTAATCATCTGCCATAGCAGTTACTTGCTCATCACCATCATTAACAATTGCAATTACTTTAGCGCTACGAGATTTAATTTCTTGAATGTTAGAAACTACTTTTTCGTAATAACCTTTTTTCGTTGCAATAACAATAACAGGCATATTTTCGTCCAATAATGCAATTGGTCCGTGCTTCATTTCTGCCGCTGGATAACCCTCTGCGTGGATATATGAAATCTCTTTTAATTTTAATGCACCTTCTAAAGCTGATGGATAGTTGTATCCACGTCCTAAATAAATTGCATTTCTGTTATCTTTGTATTTATCAGCAATTTGATCAATTACACCTTCACAGTTGTCTAAAATTTGTTGAACTAATTCTGGGATACGTTCTAACTCGCGTGTTAATAAGTTGAATTTCTCTGTTGATAATTCACCATTTTGTTTACCTAATTTTAAAGCAATCAACGCTAAAATTGTTAACTGAGCTGTAAATGCTTTTGTTGATGCAACACCAATTTCTGGTCCTGCATGTGTATAAGCACCAGCATCTGTAATACGAGCAATAGAAGAACCTACAACATTGTTGATTCCAAAGATAAATGCACCATTTTCTTTTGCTAATTTAAGTGCTGCCAATGTATCTGCTGTTTCTCCAGATTGAGAAATTGCAATCACGACATCGTGTTTATTGATGATTGGATTGCGGTAACGGAACTCAGATGCATATTCTACTTCTACAGGAATACGAGCGAAATCTTCGATCATGTATTCTGCAACCAAACCTGCATGGTAAGAAGTTCCACAAGCAACAATGATGATACGTTTTGCATTCAAGAATTTTTCTTGATGATCCCAAATACCAGCCATTTTAATAATGCCTTCGTCTACTAATAAACGTCCACGCATTGTATCACGAATAGAACGAGGTTGTTCGTTGATTTCTTTTAACATGAAATGCTCGTAACCACCTTTTTCAATCGCTTCAATATTTAATTGTAACTCTTGAACATCTAAAGAAACTGCTTCGTTATTTTGGATTGTACGTACATCTACTTCTTTGTCTAAAGTAATTGTTGCCATATCACCATCTTCTAAATAAACCGCATCTTTTGTAAACTCAATAAACGGAGAAGCATCAGAAGCTACAAAAAATTCGTTTTCTCCAATACCAATTGCCAATGGAGAACCTAAACGTCCTACGACAATTGTATTTGCTTCTTCTTTGTCTAAAACTGCAATCGCATATGCTCCAATCACTTCATTCAAAGCTAAACGAACTGCATCAGTTAAATTTAAGTTCTGTTCTTCTTGAAATAATTGAATAAAGTTTACTAAAACTTCTGTATCCGTATCACTATGAAAAACGTACCCTTTGTCTTTTAGTAATTGTTTGATTGATTCATAATTTTCGATAATTCCGTTATGAACCAATACCAAACGTCCATTATTAGACATATGAGGATGAGAGTTTACATCATTTGGAACACCATGTGTTGCCCAACGTGTATGCCCAATTCCTAAATGAGGTGTTTTATCTAAATTTGCTGATTTATCTTCTAAATCTGAAACTTTTCCTTTTGTTTTTACCAATTCAAAATCGGTACCAGTAGAAAGAACTAAACCTGCACTATCATATCCACGATATTCTAGTCTTTTTAGTCCATTAATAATAATTGGGTACGCTTCGCGATGTCCAATATATCCTACAATTCCACACATAATATTTTATAGTATTTTAGTTAAATTCGTTAAATATAATACGCCCTATTTTTGAGAGTAATATACCAATAATTTCAGCTTTTTATCCGCTACTTCCGAATTATTTCCATGTAAAACAATTCTGTATGGATTATAAGCTCTATCATTTTGATAAGGATTTGTACTATTAATCGTAGTTGCATCGCTAACAGATGTTATAAAATTACCTATTGTAATAAACATCGTTTGATCTTTAAACTCATTTCCTTTCTCTAACATGCTTTTTAGATGTTTCGTGATATCAATTGTATAATAATCCGTATCTCCTTTTACAATAGGATTAAAGTGAACTGATGTAGGGTATGAATTATAGAATTCTAAAACGTCTGCATACAATTCATTTATAACTTTATCATCTTTTTTGTAGTTATTCCAAGCTACTAAATAAGGCGGTTTTGGAAAACTAGTTGAACCATCAATATAGAATTTTAATTTTGCTCCAAGAATCACAATATTACTTTTTGTCATCTCAGATTTTAATTCATCTAATTGCGTTTGATTGATTCTTAATTTTGCATAATTCCCACTCATTCCGCTTAAATACAATCTTGCATCACCATTCACTTCATCAGGCTTGATTGTAGAATAAGTAGAACCTATTGTATTATTTACGATTTGAGAAGCAATAATATTAGCATTATTTGCAGTACCAGAATTCCACTGATTTGTCATATCAAAAGCATAAGTAACACTTACACGTTCTTTATAATCAGTATCAGTATCTTTTTTTTCAGTTGGATTCTTTTTAGAATAATACATATTCAAGTCAATTTTATTTGGATTAAAATTGACAATAAATCCATTTGATTCTTCTACAGAAAACTCTAAACCTTTGATATTTTCACGAATAAATGTTGCGTGATCAGAAAGTAATCCTGTTTTAGCATTTTTAATAATTTTTTCGTCAAAATAATCTGGATCTAAAGAAACTTTGTAACCAGGAACAACCTCAGAAATATTAGAAGTTCCCGTTTTTTGTTTAACAACTTTTCCTGTTACTGTTTTTCCAATTGTTGCTTTTCCGATTACTCTTGAATTAACAGAAATTGGAGATTCAAGTCCACTTAATGTTGAAAAATATTTTGTGTCTTTATATAAAACTGTATTAATATCTTTAATTTTCAACGTCATTGTTAAATCCTTATTCCCATACAAAGAGTCTACTGCATACTTTGTTGTAATTTGGATTGTATCTGTATCTTTTGGTTTCTCTCCTGGTTTAGAAAGATTGATCGTATCTTTAGAAATTGGATCTTTAGTAGTGCTGTAATAAACTGGAATTACCAAATTCACAGAATCTACTTTAGGTTCTGTTCCAAAATCTTGATCTCCAATAGACGAAGGTCTAATTTGTGTATAAAACTTAGAAGATGTAGAACCAAAAATTGGCTCATTGTACACACCAAAAGCTCCATTTTGAAGTACAAACTTATCTGTACGAAGCGTGTCAAAATTGGCATTAAAAGCAATAACATCCAAGGATTTTACATTTCCTTCTGCCTCACCTCCAATCACATTGTTATCTAATCCTAGTGTTTCATTCTCACACGAAACAATTGCTCCCATTCCAATCATCATTGCAACAGACACAGAAAGGACATTCAAAAATTTTTTCATTAATCTAAACAGATTTTAATTAGAGTTCATTACTTCCTCAAGATAGAAGTTGTTGTAAACTTCTTTTGCTTGCTCTTTAGAACAATAGTCTAATAGAGGAATATTTTGTTGGTTGATATAGTTTTTCACATCTTCTGGAATCATCTCTTCTCCTTTCGCAACTGCATCAGCATATTGTAAAGAAGCTTGAATCATACCCAAATGTGTAGGTTTTTCTAAATATGTTTGTACATCAGCTTCTACCTTATCAAAAGCTAATTTTTTAACTAATTCGTTATCTAATTCTCCTTCAAATCCGTTGTCAAATAAAGAAACAACAACTTTCGCATCTTGAAAGAAAGGATCGTCAGAATAATATTTTTTTAGATACAATGGTACTAAACTAGACATCCAACCCATTACGTGAACAACATCTGGTTTCCAGTTCAATTTTTTTACTGTCTCTAAAACTCCTTTTGCGAAGAAAATAGAACGCTCGTCGTTATCAGAAAATAATCCATTATCTTCTCCATAAACTTCTTTACGTTTGAAATATTCCTCGTTATCGATAAAATACACTTGTAGTCTTTCTCCTGGAACAGAAGCGACTTTAATGATTAATGGTTGATCCAAATCATTAATAATCATGTTCATACCTGAAAGTCGTATTACTTCGTGTAATTGGTGTCTTCTTTCGTTAATTGCTCCAAATCTTGGCATAAAGATTCTTACATCTGCGCCACTACTTTGCATGATTTTTGGCAAATCTAATGCTTGTGAAGACATCGGATTTTCAGGAAAGTAAGGTACCATTTCTGTTGTTACATACAATATGCGCTTTCCTTCCATAATTTCTACTCTCTTTTCCTAATGAATAATAAGGCACAAATTTACAAAAAAATGTTGATATATTGTTTGCTTATAGTAGCTTTGCGAGATATTAGTTTTTTTTTAACAAATCAATGTTATGGTTATATTTAACGAAAAGGAAAAATTAACTCCCGCAATCGTCGAGTTAAAAAACCAAAACAAAACCATTGGCTTTATCCCTACAATGGGCGCTTTACACGAAGGTCACATGTCTTTAGTCAAAGCTTCTAAAGCTCAAAACGACTACACAATCGTCAGCATTTTTGTCAATCCGACACAATTTAATAATCCAGAAGATTTAGCAAAATATCCTCGAACTGAGGAAAATGATAAAGAATTGTTAATGAAAAATGGATGTGATTTTGTCTATATGCCTACTGTTGAGGATTTATATGATGCAAATGAAGGTGCAAAACATTACGATTTTGGCACAATAGACCAAGTGATGGAAGGCGCTTCTCGCCCTGGACATTTTGATGGAGTTGCCACAATTGTTTGCAAATTATTCAAAGCAGTTCAACCAACAAGAGCATATTTTGGAGAGAAAGATTTTCAGCAAATTCGTATCATTCAAGAAATGGTAAAACAAGAAAATTTAGATGTCGAAATTGTTCCAATGCCAATTCATAGAGCAGATTCTGGTTTAGCATTTAGTTCAAGAAATGCACGTTTATCAACGCAACAAACTTCGGATGCCCCTCAAATTTATTCAATTTTATCGCAAGCTGTAACGCTAAAAAATGAAGGAAAAGATGTTGCTGAAGTAAAAGCTTTCGTCGAAAATGAATTCAAAAATTCACCTTTCGAATTAGAATATTTTGAAATCACAGATGAAGAAACCTTGTTGTCTATCGAACATTTTTCTGAGGCCTATAATATTCGTGGATTTGTCGTTGCCTATGCAGGTGATGTACGTTTAATCGATAATATTCAGTTTTAATTAAATATAATAAATTTCTCAAATCAATAGAAAAATATTGAAACAGGTTTTGAAATTTATAAGTTCAGTGTAACTTTGCAAGATTATGATGGTAGAAGTTTTTCACTCTAAGATACATAGAGTTAAGGTAACAGACGCAAAATTAAACTACATCGGAAGTATTACAATCGACGAAGATTTGATAGATGCTGCCAATATGGTTGTGGGTCAGAAAGTACAAATCGTGGTACAAGAGAATGGCGAACGATTTGAAACTTATATTATAAAAGGTAAACGTGGAAGTGGCGAAATCTGTCTGAATGGACCTGCAGCGCGTAAAGTACAAGTTGGTGACACAGTTATCATCATTACGTATGCGATGATGGAGTTTGAGGAAGCCAAAACATACGAACCAACAATTGTTTTCCCTAACGAGAACAATCGTTTAGATTAAGAAATTAATTTTCAATAATTTATATGAAGAGTAAGATCAAACAATCGCTCTTCTTAATCATTGCTTCATTGTTAGCCGTTTTTTTTGTCGTGGTAACAGTGAAGCAAATTGATTTCGAACGAGTTGCAAAAGTTTTAAAACAAACCAATTATTTTTGGATTTTTGCATCTATGGCAATCAGTATTCTCACATATTGGATACGCGCCGCTCGTTGGAATCTTCTTCTAAAGCCAATGGGCTACAACACACAAACCTCATCTGGTTTTTGGGCTATTGCATTTGCATATTTTATGAATTTGACCATTCCTCGAAGTGGTGAAGTGGCTCGTGCAACAAGTTTCTATAAAATGGAAAAAGTGCCGTTTGAGAAATCTTTCGGAACAGTAGTTTTAGAGCGTGTAATTGACGTTTTATTTTTGGGATTATTTTTCGGTTTAACACTTATTTTCAATTATGAAACATTCATCAAATTTGTAGAATTAGGAAACAAAGAAAAAGTACATCAACCAACAGCTGAACCTTCTTTCTTAAAATACTACATCACAATTGGAGTTCTTGTTTTAGGAATTGGATTAATCGCTATTTTCTGGAAAAAAATTAGTCAATTAAAGTTTTTTGAAAAAATCAAAACCTTTCTATTTGGACTTTGGGAAGGTATAAAATCAATCTCGAAATTAGAAAAAAGAGGCTTATTCATTTTTTATTCTTTCGCACTTTGGATTTGTTATTTCCTAATGACTTTCCTTGTTTTCTTTGCTTTTCCAGACACCAAAAATTTTAGTATACCAGAAGGTTTATTTCTATTGATTGCAGGATCTTTGGGAATGATTTTGCCTGTTTCAGGCGGTTTGGCTTATCCGTATATTATGTCGATTGCATTTTCGGCCGTTTATTTAGCAAAAGGCGGAGATCAGCACGAAGGACGAGCAATTGGCGATTATTTTGGGTTAATTCTTTATATAGCTCAAGTTGTATCGATGATTAGTTTTGGATTGATTGCTATTTACAAAATCGCACGAATTCGACGAGATTCTACACAATAATCTCATACCTCCAAAACTACGATTCCAAAGCTTTACCATTTTATTGATTTCCCAAGGATTTATTTTATAACTTATTTTCATAACAAAAAAGAAAATAAGATTGACAAACAATACAAAAAGTAATTCCATAGCTAATAAGTTTCATTAAATATACATTTTATTTCTTTATCATTTCCAAATATTTAGGCGCTTGTTCTTCTAAAATTTCTGTAATCTTATCGTATTTATTTTCTTTTACGAGTTTCTCTAATTCAAAATTCGCATAGCAATAACGCACATAATCAGTGACTTTATTTTCGGGAATATTCAATGTTTCGATGAAATAATTTGAGGTGAAATAATTCTCTAAATCTTTTATTCTATCTTCTTTTTTGAAATATTCATACTGTCTTTTTTCTCGCTTCCGTTGACCTGAAATTGCAGTAATCCATGCCGCAGGATTCAATAATCCAAAGCCTCCAATATTTGATGTAGCATTAGGATCAATTTTTCTAAAACGCAAATTAGGATCAATTCCCAAATTCAACTGTTTGTACATTTCATCAACTTGGTCATATTTGAGCTTGATATTGTTCTTAAAGTTTTTGTCTAACGTATTAATTCTCGCTTCAGCAAGTTCAATTGTTTCAATATTCAAGTGAATCGTCAGCATTCCTTTTGCTAAAATATCCGATGTAATTTTGATTTTTCGTTCGATATAAAAATCGTGCGTAAAAATCAATTCATCTCCAACAGACGCCTTAATCGAAAACATTCCACTCGCATTTGTAAACGCTTTCGCATTCGTCGATTCATTTGTCACCAAAATATTGTCCACCACATCTTGCCCAGCAATTCCATCATCAATCACCACTTTTCCGGTAATCAAAGTCGTCTGCGCAAATGTAAAAACGCTCAACAAATTCAATAATATAATGTATTTTATTCTACTCATCTTTCTTCATTTTTGCTAAATAAATTGGCGCTTGTTCCTCAATTATAAAAAGAATTTCATCAAAATTATTATCTCGCAACAATTTCGGAAAATCAAAATTTGAATAACAATAATCCAAAAACTCATTTATTTTTCCTTCAGGAATTTTCAAATCATTCACAAAATAATAGGTCGTAAAAAATTTATGCAACGCCGACAATTGATCTTCTTTCACAACTTTTATCGGAACTGGATTTTTCATTCGCTTTTTTGGACTTTTAAACACATTTATCAACCCAAGCAAATTAACTCCTCCAACTTGTTTTATTATTCTATTTACTCTTTCCTCATCATGTTTAAGATTCAGTTCCGCTTTAAATTCTAGAGAAGTAAAACCTGCTTCATCATTCAATTTTTCTTGAAATGATTTTTCTTTTCCCAAATTTTTGAGCGAATTTTTATCCAATTTCGAGATATTCGCTTCTTTCAATTCTATCACTTCAATATTAACATGAATCGTCACAAAACCTTTCGTAATCATAGTTTCCGAAACTTTCAATTTTCTTTCTTCGATTCCCGTATGTTTTATTAACAATTCATCATTCAAATTCACATTTATCGAAAATAAGCCAACATTATTTGCTTTGGTTCTAACTTTAGTCGTTAAATTTTCAATCGAAGTTCCTTCCAAATCAATAACTTCTTCTGCATCATCCACAATAATTTTTCCTGTGATTAAAGTGCTTTGTGCTTGAAGGCAACTTGATGAAATGATTAATAAAAAGAATAAAAATTTACTCATGTTCGATTGTTTTTTGGTTGATAGTAGAAAGATAATTTGGTGCTTGTTCTTCGAAAATCAAAGTAATTTGATCGTAATTATTTGCTTTTAAAAGTGGTTCTAACTTAAACTCAACAAAGCAATAATGAATAAAATCAAGAATATTTCCTTTCGGAATTTTCAAATCATGCTCAAAATAATATTCGGTAAAATAATCTTTAAGTTGAATGATTTGATCGTATTTATCAAGGTTTTTCTTTTTCAGGAAATATTTATATCGTTGTACATCCTTATCTGAGACTTGATCTAATAAAGCCATAACATTCTCGTACCGAATCGCGACACCAAATACCCGAAGATAATCAACTGTCTTAGCGTATTTTATCATATCATTTCTAAACTCTTCATTAATGCCTAAACTTTTGTTGATTTTTTCACTTTGCGTTTCGTCTTTGCTAATATTTTCTTTCCAATTCTTTTTTAGTGGTTTAATTTTCGTTTCAGATAGTTCTATCACTTCAACATTTAGATGAACTTCTATAAAACCTTTTCTAATCATTGATTCGGAAATTTTAAGTTGACGTTCTTCAATTCCAATTTGTTTGAAAAGTAAAACATCATTTGGCTGAACTAGAATCGAAAAAAGACCTTTTTCATTTGATTTTGTTCGTGCATTTGATGTTAAATTTTCGATTACAAAATCATCTAGATTAACGATTTCATCCGCATTATCTAACATAATTTTTCCCGAAATTAAAGTCGATTGTGCATAGGCAGAAATACAAAAAATATAAAAAAAGCTAAGAAGTAAAGTTATTTTCATTGGCATTTTAAAACATGATTAAAAATAATCGAGAAAATGATTGAAAATCAATATTTAACTCAACTTTATCTAAAGTTGATAATTTGTTAAAAAAGTAAATTATTGTTAACGTTTTTTGATTATTGTATTAAAATTTTTCACACTTATAACTCCATATCTTGTCGCGATAAAAGATTATTTTTGTCTAAATTTGAAGCTATGGCTAAAACAAAAACTACATATTTCTGCCAAAACTGTGGCACGCAAACCTCGCAATGGATGGGACAATGCAAAAGTTGTGGCGAATGGAATACCATTGTTGAAGAAATTGTAGACAAAGGCGACGAAAAAAAATCGTGGAAAGATAAATCGGATAAAAAAGAGAAAACTTTTGCACTGAATATCCGAGAAATAAATCCATTAGGAGAAATAAGAATTTCGACAAAAAACCAAGAATTAGACCGAGTTTTAGGTGGTGGAATTGTTCCTGGATCAGTGATTTTAGTTGGTGGAGAACCTGGTGTTGGAAAATCGACATTGATGTTGCAAGTTGCCTTAAAGTTAGATACGATTAAAATCTTATATGTATCTGGAGAAGAATCAGTTTCGCAAGTAAAACTTCGTGCTGAACGAATTGGAATTGAATCGGATCAATGTTTTATTTTACCTGAAACCAATACTCAAAAAATATTTGCGCACGCAAAAGAAATTCAACCTCAACTGATTGTTGTTGATTCTGTTCAAACTCTTCAAACCACTTATGTAGAATCGTCTCCAGGAAGTATTTCTCAAATTCGAGAAACAACTTTTGAGTTGATTCAATATGCGAAAGAAACTAATACACCGATTATTTTAATTGGTCATATTACGAAAGAAGGTGTAATTGCTGGACCAAAAATTTTGGAACATATGGTAGATGTTGTATTACAATTTGAAGGCGATCGCAACCATATTTACCGAATTTTACGCGCAAATAAAAACCGTTTTGGCTCAACTGCCGAAATTGGAATTTACGAAATGCAAGGCGCTGGTTTGAGAGAGGTCACAAATCCATCTGAAGTGTTAATTACAAAGAAAGATGAATTATTGAGCGGAAATGCAATAGCAGCGACTTTGGAAGGTGTTCGCCCGATGTTGATTGAAATTCAAGCTTTGGTTTCAACGGCAGTTTATGGAACTCCACAACGTACGGCGACTGGTTTTGATGCCAAACGATTGAATATGTTGTTGGCAGTTTTAGAAAAACGTGCAGGTTTCCGATTGAATATGAAAGATGTTTTCTTGAATATTACAGGCGGAATTCGAGTGGATGATCCTGCAATTGATTTGGCTGTTATTGCAGCAATTCTTTCATCAAGCGAAGATTCTGCTGTTCCAGATAATTGTTGTTTTGCAGGAGAAGTTGGTTTGAGTGGAGAAATAAGAGCTGTAAATCGTGTTGAACAACGTATTACCGAAGCTGAAAAATTAGGTTTTGATGCAATTTTTGTTTCAAAATACAATAAAATAAAAGATACAGATTTTGGAATTCGAATCGTTAGAATTTCTAAAGTTGAAGATTTGTATCGTATGTTATTTCAATAGAATATTAAATATTTTATAAACACTTGATTTATACATTATTTTTTCTATTTTTATTCGAAACTAAAAAACATTATTATGGATTATTCTAACCAATCTACTCAAGATTTTAATCAACCACAACAATCTTCTTTTGAAGAAATCAAACCGAAACCAGAAAACAACCTTGTCTTGGCCATCATCGGTACTGTTTTAGGGCTTTGTTCTCCTTGTTGCATCGGTACTATTGTGGGTATTATTGCAATTGTTTTTGCAAATCAAGTGAATACAAAACACAATATTGGTGATTATACAGGTGCTGAACAAGCAGCAAAAAATTCTAAATTATTAGCTTACGTTGCAATTGGTTTAGGCGTAATCGGTGTTATTATTAATGTTGTGATGTTAATTACAGGAGGTATGGATGCTTATATGGAGCAATATAAAAGTATTTTAGAAAGCTCTAACGGAAATTAATCATATGATAAAACGGATTTTGGTTTATGGACTAGCAACGCTTTTACCCATTTTGGTAATTGTCTATTTTTATAGTTATTACAGCAACCAAAGTCCGTTTTCTATCAAATGTATGTTTCATGAAATAACAGGATTATGGTGTCCTGGCTGTGGTGGTCAGCGCGCTTTTTCCTTGCTTGTTCACGGACATCTTTTACAATCCTTACGTTACAATCTTATTTTGCCTTTTGCACTTTATATTTGTGTACAATTCTATTATGCTATTGTTGGAAATATTTTTTTAGGCAAATCAATGTCAGGCAAATTACATCTCCCTGCAAGTTTTGCGCGAAATTTCTTAATCTTCCTTTTGGTTTATTCTATTTTAAGAAATATTCCTATTTCTCCTTTTATATATTTAGCACCAGAAAGTTAGAATTAAAAAAAAATCAGAGAACTATTCCTCTGATTTCTTATTTGTTGTTCGTGGATTTTGGCGCTCCTCGCCTTCTTTCAACTCTCCTCGACGTATTCTATTTTTGTCCGAATCTTTGTCATCATTTGGTAAAGAAACCGGTTGATTTGCCTCACCTAAAACCCATGTTTCGGTCGCATCCCACATCGCTCTAATTTTGATTGGCTCTGGATACAAATAAATTGGTTCGGGCTGTTTACCTGATAAATAATCACCTGTATCCCATTTTCCATTTTCGTTTTCATCAACCAATAAACGGAACAAATATTCTCCTGGTTCAATAAAATTGAATTCGAAATAGTTTTTATTTGCTGGATTATATAACTCTTCCAAAACTGTATAATCTTTATCTGTTTTTAGAAATTGTAGGATAAATGGTTTGCTTGGAGTATTTTGAAGCGTTAATTTTAAATGTCCGAAATCGCCACGCGTTCCCATTTTTATAGGATAAGCAAGCGTATCATTCTTCTCTCCTAACACATCTGTCAACGCATTTGGATAGATATTAACTTCAAATTTTTCATCTAAATTTTTATCAAAAGCAAAATTCAAATTCTGAGCATTCACTGTATCAATCGAAACTTTAAATGGAATTGAAATTGTATCCTTAAATACATAAATTTTAGATAAATCCAATGATTTTATTGGTGCATTTGCCTGAATTTTAAATGGTTTATTTGGTGCTAATTTTTGATCATTTAATGCTTTAAATTCTAATTTTCGTTCTGTATTCGATTTTGAATATAATGCACTTATTTCATCTATTTGATCTTTATGTTGAACCTTGAAATTCAATTTTGCACTTCTTCCTACAATTGTATCCACCTTTGGATTGAACCAAAAATTAATCGAATCTTGTTTTGGAAACTTCTGAATATAAGCCGTTTTAAATTCTTTTCCTACCGGTGTTATCGTAACATCATCCGTTGCTCCTGTCGTTTTAAAAACAATTAAACCTTCTTGTTTAAAACTCGCTTCAGGTTTACGATAAGCTGGTTTTTGATTGAATAAATTCAAGTTGATTTGTTGATTTGCATTCAACTCAATTGGTTCGTTATGAAAAGCCAAACGCTCTTTCCCATAATCGTACATCACATTTTCTACCTTATCCTCGAAAGCAATTAATTTATACTTACCCGAAGCCAAATAATTTAATTGATATTCTCCTTTATCATTGGCTCTCGCAATGTAATATGGTTTCTTTTGCAGAATGATACTGTCTTTGTATGTACTATCTACTTTATATAGCCCGACCAATATCTTTTCTGGTAATTTGAAATCATAAGACGAATTTACACGACCTGTTACCTTCAACGAATCGATAAAACTACCTGTCGAAAAAACATATTGAAAGTTTGATAACTTATTATTTTCGTTAAAATCTTGAATCGCATCTCCAAAATTGAAACTATACGTCGTATTTGGTAACAAGGGTTCTTGAAATTTAATCGAAATATATTTCTTCGCTAAAGCTTGCGGCGTCACAATTGGGGGAATCTGAAACGATGGCGAAACAACCACATTTTTGCTGTATTCTTTCAGAAGAATGTACTCATCAAAGTTGATTGTAGCCTCTTGCAAATTAAGATCTACATTCGTAGCCAATGTATCTGGATCAGCTTTTAGGAAAACTGGCGGAGTTTCATCTTTAGGTCCTCCCGTTGGTGAACCTTGTCTTGCACAAGAAATAACCGTCAAAATGGTTAACATCAAAAGCGAAAAACGTGTCGTCTTATTCATGGGCGCAAGTTAAGAAAAAGCTTGTTATTAAGCACAAGCAATGGTAATTACACTTATCTTAAAATTTTCTGAAAGATTAAACTTTTTTATTGCCGATGCAATTGTTGCACCAGTTGTTAAGACATCATCAATCAAAATATAATGTCCAGGTTTAAGATTTGGATTGATTTCAAACGCATCTTTCAAGTTATCCAATCGGTGTTTTTTGTCTTCATTTACTTGAGATGAATTGTATTTAGTTCGGATTAATCCATCCGAAAAATAATTTATCTGGTTGATTTCTGCCAACGTTCGTGCAAAATTTTCTACTTGATTGTAGCCTCTTGTTTTCAATCGTTTTGAATGCAATGGAATCGGAATAATTCCGTCATAATGACTCAAATCAAACTTAATCATCTGCGCTAAATCAATTCCAATTTCTGGGCGATTTCTATATTTCATTTCATGTAAAATAGCTTGCGTGGTGTTATGATGTTTAAATTCTAACAAAGAAAAAGCGTTTTCAACTTCGCAAAAATTTCTCAATTTATCATAAGCTCGATTATTTTGATCGAAATTAAAATGTGTGAAAACGAGTTTTGTTGAACACGAAACACACAGAAATTGCGAAGCTTGAATGACGTCTTGGCAATCCAAACAACGCATCGGAAAAAATAAATCAACCAAAGAATTTACGATTGTTTTGATTTCCATTACCTTTGCAAATTAAAGTTTAGTACTAAATTTAATGAAAATCATTCGACTTACAAAAGCTTTTACGTTCGAAACTGCACATGCTTTGCATGGTTATGACGGAAAGTGTAAAAATATACATGGACATTCGTACAAATTATTTGTAACTGTGAAAGGAACGCCTTCTGAGGACACCAACGATGTGAAACTTGGAATGGTGATGGATTTTGGAGATTTGAAAAAAATTGTGAACAAAGAAATTGTTAATCTTTTTGATCACGCCATTTTATTGAACGAAAATTCTCCTCACAAAACATTAGGAGAAAAATTATTAGCAGAAGGACACAATGTTGTTTTTACTGATTATCAACCATCTGCTGAAAACATGATTTTGTGGATTGTGGATAAAATCAAACCTCTTTTACCAACGAATATCGATTTGGTTGCTTTGAAATTACACGAAACTGAAAATTCTTATGCAGAATGGTTAGCGGAGGACAACCAATAAACATTCAGTTAGAAGCTGGTAAAAAAGCCTATTTTTCTTCGGATCATCACTTTGGTGCTCCGAATGAAAAAGATAGTTTGGTGCGCGAAAAATTGTTTGTAAAATGGCTTGACGAAATAAAAGACGATTGTGGTGTTTTATTTTTGATTGGCGATTTGTTCGATTTTTGGTTCGAATATAAACACGTTGTTCCGAAAGGATTTGTACGTGTTTTAGGAAAATTAGCCGAAATTTCTGATCGTGGAATTCCTATTTATTTCTTTGTTGGAAACCATGATTTATGGATGAAAGATTATTTGGAAGAACAAATCAATGCGATTGTTTTCCGAGATAAGCAGGATTTTATCATCAATGGAAAAGAATTTTTTATCGTTCATGGCGATGGAAAAGGTCCTGGAGATAAAGGCTACAAACGCATGAAAAAGGTCTTTACGAACAAAGTTTGTCAATTTCTTTTTTATCTACTTCATCCCGATTTGGCAATGTGGTTAGGAATTACAGCTTCACGAAAAAACAAAATGATTTCGGGTGACGAAGATGTTAATTTCTTAGGCGTTGACAACGAATGGTTAATCATGTATAGCCGCAAGCAATTGCATCGAAAATACTTCGATTATCTAGTTTACGGACATCGACATTTACCAATGGAAATTGCTATAGGCAAAGCACGTCACATCAATCTTGGCGATTGGATTAACTACTTTACTTATGGTGTTTTTGATGGAAAAGAATTCGAATTAAAAACTTACCTCCGTAATCAAGGAGAAGAATCTCGGGATTCTATCATAAAAATTATAAATTAGCAAGCAAATCATAAAAACCCAAAGAAATGCCTCTTTTAGCCATTCTATTTTGGGTTTGCTTTCGCTAAAATATCTTGTTAACATTAACATAATGCTAAAACCTAAGAAGGCAAGATAAGCATCGTTATTTCCTCCGTAAAGAATATACGTAATCAGCATTGTTCCAAACATAAAATGCATCAACAAAAAGATACGTTTCTTTTGTGCTGTCAATTTATTCACATTCTTGAAATGATTGATAATTGAATAAATTAGAATAATTGCAATTGGAACTAAAAACAATTGTTTCCATTCGAAATGTACCATTGTAAACATTAATTGTTCTTTATAAAAATCGAACATAAAGTAATAATCGAGCAGAAAACTAACTTGAGCAACGATTAATATTGGCAAAAGAAATCCTAAAAAACCAAGAATAGGAATTTTTGGCTCTACCACTCTTAAAGTCAAGAAGTAAGTAAAAACTACAATTCCTAAAAAAATAAGTGGTGGACTTAATAAAATTGCAAAACTTATAAAAACGCCAATATCAAAAGCGTTATATGTATCATTTTTTTCGGACTCAAAATAGAGTAATTTAATCGTAACATAAGTAACAAGTAACAAACTACCAGCAATGCGATAATCGGATAAACCAGTTACAAAAGGCATTATCCATAAAATATAAATGAAAGTCGGATAAGAAGATCTGCTAATTAAATCATTTGTATTATCAGTATATCCAACTAAAGCTATAGTTAAAAACGTTAGGATTACGCCTAATTTTTCTAAATTACTCAGATCAATACTGTTAAAATTAGTAACTCCAAGTAACGTAAACAACACAATGATAAAAATCTGTATAAAAAAATTCCTTTTGTCAAGTAGATTAACCAACATTTTATTAACTTTGATGCAAATTAAGCAATAAACTAGAATATGGGAGTTATAACTGATTTATTTTTTGCGATTGGTGATATTTTCAAATGGACTTTTGAAAACTTATTATCTCCAATTGGTGTTATCTTTGGATGGTTATTTACATTCATCGGATGCGCATTGATGGGATGGTGGTTATATAAAATCGCTAGCTTTGGAACCGAAAATGAAAAAAGATACGAAAGATAATTTATCTTATATTGTATAAAATATATTTTCGAATTAATTCGAGAAACCTCTTATAAATTTTATAAGAGGTTTTTTTATCTTTTATATAGCATTTTTATCTCCTTTTATTATTAAACCTATCGTTTGATAAATAATCTGTAAATCTAAAAGAAGTGACCAATTACGTACGTAAAAGATATCCGTTCGTATACGATCTTCCATATCTTTATCACAATCTATAGCTCCACGATAACCTTTTACTTGTGCTAAACCTGTAATACCTGGTTTGACATAATTTCTAAGATTATATTTTCTTATAATTTCACTGTAATGTATATCTTGTGATATCATGTGTGGCCGTGGACCTACAATAGACATATCTCCGTTCAGTACATTAAAAAATTGCGGCAATTCATCTAAACTTGCTTTACGAAGAAACTTTCCAATTTTTGTAATTCTATTATCGTTAACTACTGTAGCTTTAATGGAATTTGTTCCATCATTACGCATTGTTCTAAATTTATAACAGTCAAACTCTACTCCATTGATTCCTCTTCTCTTTTGTTTAAAAAATATTGGCCCTTTCGAATCTAACCTAATTAAAATTGCAATTATCGGAAACAACCAACTCATAATAAAAATTAAAACAAAAAAAGAAATGATAACATCAAATAATGATTTGATTAATTTATTTTCCGTTTTTTCTAAAGGAAATTTTTTAAATCTAAAAATTGGTAAAGTATCAATGTATACAACATCTAAACTTACTAATTCTGTGTTCAACGAGTAAGGTATATAACTCACTTTTACATGATGATCTTCGCAAAAGTTAACAATACTTTGCTCCTGTAATGATATAGGTAATCCTAATTGAGATATAAATATTTCTTTAACTTTATTTGATAATAAAACTGCTTCTAGTGAATCATTATCAATAATATTATTTGTTTTGATAATTCTATAGCCATAATGTTTTCTATTCTCTATAATCGATTTAAAACGTGGTGTATTACTATTATCTCCCAAAACAATAACATTCTTTACATCATTCCCCTTTTGAAAATTATAGCGACTAACAAAAAATACTAGTAATCGAGTAAAGATTAGATAAACAAATAAAATGACAACAAAAGAAACAATTAACTGATTCGCTAATAGTTCCTCTTTTTTTATTCCAGAAATTGTAAAAATAATCAAAGAAAAGAAAAATGTTTGCAACACTATTTTTCGAAGAATTTCTCTAAGAAAATTGACTCTTTTTATAGAATAAAGTTTTACATAATCTGAAATAACAAACCAAGCGAGTAATAATAGTAAAATTGCTTTGTAATGAGCGTCGAGTAATTCAGAAAAATAAGGACGTCTAGCTAACTTAGTATGATAAAAATATTGATATTGATTACAAATAAAAAGAAGTAAACCAAAAAAAATAATCAATGCATCTAAAATATAGAATCCTATTTTTATTGAAAAATTAAATTTATTAAGATTACCCATTATAAAATTTACGTTATACTTTTTTTATTTTTGATTCTACGAAATCTCTCATTTTTTTCTCGAAAACTTCATGAGAAAAACTTAATGCATGATTCCTTATTAAAGTCTGATCAAATTGAAGTTCTTCGAACTCATTTATTGCAAAATTTAAACTTTCTTCAGTTTGTTCATCAAAAAAAACACCTGTTTGTTTATCTATTACAGTTTCCACAACACCTCCTTTCGCAAAAGCAATAACTGGTGTACCACAAGCTTGCGCTTCTAATGGAGCTATTCCAAACCCCTCTATACCAACTTGTATAAAAGCTTTTGCCTTACAGATATATTCGCCTACTAACTTCGACTCTAAAAAACCAAAAAAATGGATATTATCTGAGGTCGATAGCCTTACTAGGTCATCTAACTTTTCTCCATCTCCAATAACTATTAACTTCTTTTTGTTTTGATTAAATGCTTTTATAACAACATCAAATCTTTTTATTGAAGCCATTCTACCTACAATAACGTAATAATCTGACTTATGTTTTACAAGTTCAAAATTTTCGAAATTAACGGGTGGATAAATTACAATAGACTCTCTATTATATGTTTTTTTTACCCATTGTTGAACAAACTTAGAGTTAGAAATTATATAATCAGGTTTCTGAGCTTGTTTAATATCAATTTTTCTAAGAATTAATAATAATGGATAGAATAGATATTTACTTTTACCAAAGTATAGGTCTATTTCGTCCCAGATATAATTTGAATTTCTCGCCTGAAAATAACTTATATGAATTTGGTCTTTTCGAGATTTTGTAACGCCTTTCGCTATAGAATGAGAAGAAGAAATAAAATAATCAACTTCTGGAGAAACTTTCATTCGGTTTATTACCCAAAAGAAAATGAAGTAAAGAAATCTAAATTTATTTTTTAAAATTCTAAGAAAAGTATCGTGAACCTGTATGTTTTTTTGAGGAAAAATTTCCAAAAACTCCTCCTTTTTCATAATATTAGTCAAAGTATACACTTCGTCAAAAAGAAAAATTTGATTAAGCTTTGCGATTACTCTTTCTGCACCTCCGTATTTATCAAGCCAATCAATAATTATAGCTTTTTTCATTTATTATTTTTTAAAGGTTGAAATACTACTAAACAATGAATAAAATAATCCGCTAAAAACAATTCCATCAAATCGAATTAAAAAATCATCCGTTAAATTCGAAATAAAGAACAACGTTCCAAAACAAATAAATAGTGATTTGAAATTAAGTAAATCTATGCTTTTATAAAACGGAAAAAATATATAAATACAACAAACTATAAAGCCTATAACTCCAAATTTTATTGAGAAATCTAAGAATTGATTATGAACTGGAAATTCGTACTTAGCTAAGAAATGTTGATTTGTCTTTTTATAATAATCAAAAAGTTCTTTTTTACCCATCTCTGCTCCTGTTCCAAAAGGTAAATTTTCTTTTGCGACTTCTACAGATGCTTTCCAAATAGAGACTCTTGTCACCAAAGCATTAAACACTACAATTTCTGGATTTTTAATTTCATCTAGCTTTCCAACTTTATCCATATGTATAAAAGTAACCGAAGAGTATTTCTCGTACATATAAGGATTAAGTTTAACAAAACCTCCTATTATTGTGGTAGTTATCATTAACCCTGCGAATAAACCAATCATTGTTTTCTTTAATGAAAATATAGAAATAAGTTCTCTTACCAAAATAATAACAACGCAAATAATAACAGCTAATAACGTGACACGAGTATTGACAATTAGGACTAAACAAAAGGAAAGGAAAAATAGAATGATGTTAAAAAACATTCTATAAAATTGTTTATTTACAATTGATTGAATCAAAAAATAAAAATGAACTACACTCAAAAATCCAACCTGTAAATTAAGTAATGGTGCATGCGAGCCTAATGAAATTGCAAATTGATAACCAATTTCTATCAAATCAATTCCATTAATATATTTCGTTATTTTCTCAGGAAAAATTAAAACAAATCTGACTAAAAACCCTAATAATATAACGAGAAACCAGATCCTATATTGATTTAGAATAAAATTGATATTCAAGTTTTTATTCGTTAAAACAAAAATTGGAAAAATAATTAATGTCAATAATTTTTCTACAGATTTGAATCCTCCTGAAATTGTATCATTATTGAAAAAAAACAGTAAACTAATTAATAACGGAGAACTTATGATTAGAATATCTTTAAAATGTTTTTTTTCAATAATGATAAACTTATAATGAAGTAAATTAAACACTAAAAAAAGTATAATAATAGGTGTACAAATACTCCTAAAAACAATTGTACATGCAATTAGTATGATCAATAACTGATTAATTTGATTATACTTTTTTAGAGAAACTATCATAGTAGAAAACGTAATAAAACAATGGTAAAATTCCA
Source organism: Empedobacter sp. UBA6305 (assembly GCF_002440405.1). Classification (NCBI taxonomy): domain Bacteria; kingdom Pseudomonadati; phylum Bacteroidota; class Flavobacteriia; order Flavobacteriales; family Weeksellaceae; genus Empedobacter; species Empedobacter sp. UBA6305. The sequence goes on from NZ_DJTP01000006.1 coordinate 49,748, forward strand.
ATTTTGTGTCTAACTGCTGAACCTAAATCTGGCTCAAAAACACTTTGGATTGCTAGATAAGAAAACAGAAAATAAAATATCCATAATATTCTATTATTCTTTATCGGATCTTTTATGGCCCACGAAAAACGAACTATAAAAATTATTGTAAATAAAATCTGCCAAATAATAAATAGAAAAATTCGAGGTGATAATAAATGCTTATATTCTACAATTGGGAAATTAACTGATAAAAAACTATAAAAAGTATTCACTAACTCTGCTAATAATCCTGTAGGTTCTAATGGAGGAATTATCATAGAGTTTGCATCTTCAGAGCCTTGTCTAACTTCATTTACAGAATTTCTTGCTAAATCAGAAAAAAATTCTCCCTTTGCTAAATAATGTAACGCTGAAAATAGAATTATTACTAATACACTTATTATTATTATTCCGAATGTCCTGTTTGTATACTTTATTTTCGAAATAAAGTATAATAAAATAGATATAACAGGTATTAATGCAAAATAAGACCTGAAGAATATTCCAAATATTATTAATATTAAAAAAGAATATAAAAGTGATAAATCAAACCCTATTTTTTTAGATTGAAATAAGAAAACAATTTGTGAAATAAATAGAAATGTAATAAACTCTTTTGAAGGCATTGAGATAAAAATTCCTATCATCAAAAAAGCTAAGTAAACAATTATATTTTTTATAGTAAGGATATGAAAATCCTTTGGTACACCTATTTTGAATAAAATAATATAATAAAAAAACAACTGAAAAACACCTACTACATTAAAAGGTAATTTACCTAACTGAGTATATTTATAAAAAGACATTGTAAGCGGATAACTTCCTTTGAAACCTGCTTCATTATAATAATCAAAAACAATTGTATTAGCATCTATAAAGAACTTCTGTGGCAATACTTTCTCTCCTATCAATGCGATAAGAATTGACAATAAAAAAAGAAGTATAAATGTTAACTTATTTTTTTGTAGAGTAACTCTCATTTCAATTGATATAAATTTTTATTTTATCCTTTTGGTAAATATATATAACAGCACATAAGTTCCAAAAAAGAATTGTTAAAACATACGTTATAGACGCTCCTATTATTCCAAATTTAGGAATCAAAATTAAATTCAAGGAAAGATTAATTAGCAAAGCAATCAATAGAAAACTACGAAAAACTTTTGGTCTTCCTGTCATATTCAAGTAAGCAGCCGAACTTCCTAAACTTGAAATTAAAATTTGTCCAATAACAAGAATTAATAAAGCTGTTTTCGCTGCAATATATTCTGCTCCAAATATTGGTAAAATGTAATCAGAAAATAAAATAATTATTAAGCCTATTGTTACACTTAACAGAAAAATAAATCGACTCGAATGTCTTAAAACCTTCTTTAACTCGTCTAACTCATTCTTCAAATAAAGTTCAGCTATCTGTGGCGAAAGATTAACATTGATGCTTAAAATTACCATACTCAAAATTGCCATTATTTTTATTCCCAAAGCGTATAAAGCCACATCTGAACTCGAAAAATAGTTTCTCAAAATAATAATATCAATTGTAGAAAATAAATAAACTGCAAAGCTACTTATTCCCATTGGCAAAGAATAATCTATTATTTCGCGATAAGTTATTGATGAATAATTATGTTTTGATTTCGGAATTTTACTCAAAAGGACTAATACAAAAACTGAAGTAATAAGACCTAGAATTACAAAACCTAAAATATAATAAAAGACAATACTTTCCTCTTTTTCACTTCCATATAAAATGATTGCGCCAAAGATAACAGGAAAGAACTTGAATGTATTTCGAAATAATTCAGACCAAACAATTTGGTCAAGAGCTCTCAAAACCTCCGTATTAAAAAGAGTCCAAACATTAAAAAATAAAAACAATATACTATAAGATGTTATTTTATATGAGTTTTCCGAACCAAAAAAAGAATTAATAAAAGTTGAATCAAAAAAAATAAAAAAAATAAGTCCTATTATTAAACAAAAAAGAAAACTTAGAATTGATATTTTATAATACAATTTTTTTAGTTCATAAAATCTTTCTTCGCTTTTCAATCTTCCTGCGAAATATAAAATAGAGATATCTGTGCCGAACAAACAAATACTTCCTGATACGAGTAAAAACATACGAGTAAACTCGTAATCGCCCACCACAGAAGAATCAAAATTTCGATTAAAAAAAATAGTAAAACCAAATAACGTCAATACACCAATTCCTCTTAAAAAAAGTGTGATTAAACCTTGTTTAATTTCCTTGTTTTTGATAATATTTTTGCTCTTTTCAAGCATTTGTAATTTTTGTCTTTTGGTATAGATTATTGTACTTCGCATACAAATATTTGATATAAGACAAAAACAAGTAGAAACCAATCAAAAAAAGTGGTAAAATAACTACCATTTTTTCATATATCTTTTGGTGTATTTTATTGTTAAAAGATGTATTAACAGGATAAATAGTAGATTTATACTCAATTAACTTAGTATTAATATCAACTAATTTTTTCATATAATAATCTTTCATCTCAATTACATTAGATAATTGATCATAACTATTAATATTCAAATCTTTACCAACAACAGAAACACTTCCATTTCCTAAATTTTCTAGAATCTTATTAATTTGTTCAATACTCTTTTCTGCTTGTTGTTTAGCATTAGTTTGATTTTTAATTGCGAAAGCAGACCTTTGTTTATAATATGGTTTAGAATTAATAATATTTAATAAAAAATCAATGATTTTTTGAGAATTCACCGATGAATTTGTTTTCAACGTGATTAAATGATATTTATAATTCTTTTTAAACTCTTCATTTTTCAAAATTTTAGATAAATCTTGTCCATTTGATGTTAATACTTTAAAAATTTCCAAATTATCCTTATCTGTAAGAATACTATTTATATTTTCTATAGATTCTATTCTTAAATCTACAACATCATTCAAAAAGTCATATTTAGATTTGTTCGAATTTAAGTTCGATTTAAAATTTTCTACTTCTGAATAAAGTAAATCGACGCTATCAAAATTTGGAACAACAACAACTTCTGTTTTAAAATTATTTTTTGATTTTTTATCAAAATAAACCCCAAGAGATATACCTAAAATGAACAAGATAATTACTATTATTTTGTTTCGAATAATAAAGTTGATTAATCGTAGGATTAAAAAACCTATTGATAGAAAAAAACCTTTAATTTTCTTCGCTAAAAAAACCAAATCAATTTCTTGATTATTATTTTCTTGTTGAGTTTCCATAAAATAAATAAGTGTTGTTGTTATAACATTAAAGTTTAGAACGCATTTATTTAACTTTTCTTATATCTCTATCTTCATTTAATTTTTTACTTCATTCAACTAATTTATTCCGTAAATTTGTTCTCATATTTTAATCTAAATTATTTGAACTATGTTCCTCGAAAATACCTTTAATCATAACAAAAAAAGTGGATGGATAGAAGTCATCTGTGGCTCAATGTTTTCTGGTAAAACCGAAGAACTTATACGCCGTCTAAAACGTGCCGAATTTGCCAAACAACGTGTCGAAATCTTCAAACCTACGATAGATACGCGTTATGCGGACCGCGAAGTCGTTTCACACAATCAAAATTCTATTACATCAACGCCAGTTGAGTATTCTTCAGCAATTTTATTATTGGCTGATGATTGCGATGTGGTAGGGATTGATGAAGCACAATTTTTTGATGAAGGAATTGTAGACGTAGCCAATCAATTGGCAAACGAAGGCAAACGCGTTATTGTAGCTGGTTTGGACATGGATTTCAAAGGTCGTCCTTTTGGTCCAATGCCCAATTTAATGGCGACTGCCGAGTATGTAACAAAAGTGCATGCAATCTGCGTTCGTACAGGAAATTTAGCCAATTATTCGCACCGAAAAATTGACAGTGATCGTCTTGTAGAACTTGGCGAAGTACTAGAATATGAACCATTAAGCCGAGTTGCTTTCTGGGAAGAACATAACAAACATAAAGTTGAAAACTTATAATCTAAATCAAATTGCAAGTATCATCAACGGTACTTTGATTGGAAATGGAGACGAAATCATCAGTCAAATTTTCTTTGATTCGCGCATGATTGTCAATCCAATTCACGGAATTTTCTTTGCTTTTCACGGAAACCAAAAAGACGGACATTTGTTTTTGCAAGATGCTTATCAAAGAGGAATTCGAAATTTTGTCGTAGAAAAAGCGTTGACAAATTTGCCTCATACAAATTTTATCGAGGTTGAAAATCCGCTACTTGCTTTGCAAAATTGGGCAAAAATTCATCGCAAACAATTTCATTTTCCTGTGATCGGAATTACCGGTTCCAATGGAAAAACGATTGTCAAAGAGTGGTTGAATCAATTGTTATGGAAAAAATTCTCGATTGTTCGTAGTCCAAAAAGTTACAATTCTCAATTCGGAGCAGCACTTTCTGTTTTGCAAATGGAAGAGAAAAACGATTTGGGTATTTTCGAAGCTGGAATTTCGATGCCAAATGAAATGCAAAATCTCGAAGAAATTATTCAACCTACAATTGGTGTGTTGACAAAAATCGGAGAAGCGCATTTAGAGAATTTCAAAAATCAAGATGAATTGATTCAGGAAAAACTGAAACTATTTTCTCATGTTGATAAATTAGTTTTCAATATCGAGAATGAAAAAGTACATCAAGCTATTCTTGAAAACGCTCATTTAGCACAAATAGATAAATACACTTATGGTTACTCCAATTCTGCCACTGTACAAATCAAGCAAATACAAAGTAATCAGACTAATACACAAATTTCTATTTTACATAATCAAGAAGAATTCACCTATTCGATTCCTTTTATCGATGATGCTTCGATTAAAAATAGTTTAATTTGCTTAACGACTTTAATCAGTTTAAATATTGATTATAAACAACTTAAAAACGAATTTAGTCAACTTCTACCAATCGAAATGCGTTTGGAAATTAAAGAAGCGATTAATCATTCAATTTTAATTAATGATACATTCAATTCTGATCTAAATTCATTAAAAATTGGTCTAAATGTGTTAAATCAACAACCACGCGACAAAAAATCGTTGGTGTTGACGGATATTTTACAAAGTAACTTATCTGACCACGATTTATATCAACAAGCAGCCAATTTAGTCAACCCTTATCATTTTGATGAGATAGTTTTAATTGGAGAAAAAATTTCTCAGTTCAAACATTTATTTGAATCCTATGTTCGTTCATTCAATTCGACTGAAGAATTCTTAGAGCAGTTCCGTCATCAAAACGTCGACAACGAAGCTATTTTATTAAAAGGCGCTCGTCCGTTCAAATTAGAAAAAATTTCGAGTGAATTAGAAACACGTTCCAACGATTCTGTTCTTGAAATTAATTTGCAACACCTGATCGAAAATATAAATGTGTACCGCTCATTGCTAAAACCTACCACAAAATTGATGTGCATGGTAAAAGCGAATAGTTATGGAACAGGAAGTTTTGAGGTAGCAAATACCTTACAAAATAACGGTGTCGATTTCTTAGGCGTTGCGATTGCAGATGAAGGAAAAGAATTGCGCGAAGCTGGAATTACCATTCCAATTATCGTCATGAACCCGGAACAAAGTAGTTACTCTACTGTTATCGATTATCAATTGGAACCAGAGATCTATAGTTTACGTGTTTTGAAATTATTCATTCAGAAACTACAAGAAAAACAAATTTCTTCACCTTATCCAATTCACCTAAAAATGGAAACAGGTATGAATCGTCTTGGTTTTCACGAAGATGATTTCGAAGAATTAATTGCAATTCTAAAAGATAATTCACATGTTTATGTTCGCTCAATTTTCACGCATTTAGCAACTGCAGATATGCCAGAGGAAGAAGAATATGCGAAATATCAATTAGAACGTTTTGATAATAGTTATGCGGCAATTACAACTGCTTTAAACATAAAACCAATCAAACATGCGTTAAATTCTCCTGGAATTGTAGCGTATGGAGAACATCAATATGACATGGTTCGTTTAGGAATCGGAATGTATGGCTACTCTGAATATACCGATTTTATGGAGAAATATTTGAAACCTGTTGTGCGTTTCAAAACGGTAATTTCTCAGATTTCAGAGATTGAAAAAGGCGAAACTGTAAGCTATGGTCGTCGTTTTACAGCGGAGCGTCATACCAAAATTGCAACCTTGCCTGTTGGTTATGCAGACGGAATTCGTCGTTCACTTGGTTATGGAAAAGGAAAAGTAGGTATCAACGGGCATTTGGCTACAATTACCGGAACCATTTGTATGGATATGATGATGGTTGATGTTACCGATATTCCATGTAAAGAAGGTGACGAAGTGACTATTTTTGGAAACTCGCCAACTTTAGCTAACGTTACCGAATGGTTAGGAACAATTCCTTATGAAGTCTTAACTTCGGTTTCCCAACGTATAAAACGCGTTTATTACAAAGAATAATTTATTGAAAAGAGTTACTGAATAGTAGCTCTTTTTTTGTAATTTTAAAAAAAATAAATGGATAAAATAATTAGATTAATTGAAGAGTATAATAATTCTGACGATTCTCTGAACAATGAATTCGAATTAGAAATAACATCTGAACAGATTCTTTTTTATTTAAATGATTTTATCTTAAATGAGGATGATTATCCAACAGAAATTTATGATTCATATCCACTTTCTGTTTCACAAATAGAAAAACTAAAGCCTTTTCTAAAACTAAATAAAGCTTTTTCTCCCAACTTTTCAAAGTTTTCATATTATTTAAGTTGTTATGAAAATAATGTAGAATAGTTAAACAATTCTACAACTTAGATTCAAAATTGCTATCTTTATTCCTCAATTTAGATCAATTTATGCGCAGTCTTTTTGCTTTCATTTTCATTATTTCAACCATGACCTTTGCACAAGAAACAAAGAATGATTCAACGCGTCTAAAAGTGGGTGTTGTATTGAGTGGTGGTGGCGCAAAAGGCTATGCACATGTTGGCGCTTTGAAGAAGATTGAAGAAGCGGGAATCAAAATTGATTACATCGGAGGAACAAGTATGGGCGCGATTATCGGTGGATTATATGCCGCTGGATATACACCTGACGAACTCGAGAAAATCATGCATCAATTGGATATTTCTTCATTGATTACGCAAAATAAAGATCGTGCAGAGATTCCTTTTTTCGAGAAAGCATACAAAGAAAAATACATCTTAGAATTACCTTTTGATAAGTTCAAATTAACGATTCCAAATGCCATTTCAAAAGGTCAAGGTCCGCTTGATTTATTGACCTATTTATTGCGTCCAGTTCATGATATTGATGATTTCAATAAACTTCCAACGCCTTTTGTTTGTATTGGAACTGATCTCGAAACTGGAGAAGAAAAAGTCTTTCGTTCAGGATTTTTACCTCGCGTTATTTTGGCTTCGGGCGCTTATCCAACCATGTTAGATCCTGTCACAATTGATGGTAAAATATATGTTGATGGCGGTGTTGTCAACAATTTCCCCGTGAAAGAAGTGAAAGATATGGGTGCTGATATTATTATCGGTGTAGAATTAGGTGATGGTTTACAAAAACGTGATGATCTAAATTCTGCTATTGATATTTTGAGTCAAATTATGACGATGAGTATCGTTAAAAAAACGGATGAACAAAAGAAATTAGTCGATTTATTGATTAAACCAGAGTTAAAAGAATATGCAGTTACAAGTTTTGACGAAGTAGATTCTATTTACAATCGTGGACTTATTGCTTCTGAAAAAGTATATGATCAACTCAAAGAAATTGCAAAAAAACAGCATGCTTCAAACAAAACTCGAAACGAAATTAAACTTGATGATTATGTTTTGGTGAAAGAAATTGAAGTTGAAGGATTGAAGAATTTCAACACAAATTATATCGAAGGTAAGCTAGGCATTCGTACACCTGAAATTATAAAATATGATGATTTAAAAGCTGGAATTTCGAAATTGTATGCTTCCGGAAACTTTAATAATATCACGTATAAAATCTCAGAACTTAACGATGAAGAGAATTTATTGACGTTAAAAGTTCAAGAAAATAAGACCAAACAATCAATCCGATTTGGATTACATTACGATGATTTATTCAAAACAGGATTAATTTTAAACTTCACTTCAAAGAATTTATTTGTCAAAAACTCGGTGCTTTCTGCTGATGTTGTGGTTGGTGATTATGCGCGATATAACATCAATTTTTTCATTGATAATGGATATCTTCCAAGTATCGGCTTCAACTCTTTTTCACATTATTTTGATAAAGAAATTGATCTAAGAAACTTCTTTGGCCAGGATAATATCTACAAAAAAGTAAATTATAACTTTAGAGAATACATCAATCAAATCTACATTCAATCGACTATCAAAGAAAAATTTGCTATTGGCGTTGGATTAGAGCATCAATACACAAAAGTTTTCACGAATAATTTTATTGCTTCTAATGAGGAATTTCCAGCAAAATCCGAAGGTTATTATTGGAAAGCGTATGGATATATCAAAGCAGATAATCGAAATAATGCAAATTTTGCGCGTAGTGGTTTAAAATTTGATGGAAGTTTCAAGTATTTATTTGATTCTAATGTAACTGGGTTTGAAAATAACTATTTGTTAGAATCAAGTTTAGAGGCAAATTTTCCGTTAAATAATTTCCTAAGTTACAGATTTACTGCTAACTTTGGAACCTTTTTCAACGATAATGTAACAATGCCTCAGAAGTTTTATATCGGAGGTTATGTTGAACAAGATTTTTTCAATTACACTAAGTTTTATGGGCTTCCCTTTGGCTCTGCAATTGGCGACAATCAATTGCTTTTTGGCTCTCATATTCAAGCTCGAATTTTGAAAAATCATTACACAAGTCTATTTATGAATATAGCAAATATCACAGATAGATTTGAGCAATTGAGTTTAACAGATTACAAATATCTTGGGTACGGCATTACCTATGGCTACGATAGTCCATTAGGTCCTTTAAATTTTATTTGGAGTTATTCGCCTTACACAAAAAAAGGATTATTTAATTTAAGTTTAGGTTACTGGTTTTAGAACAATGATAGAATTATTTTACGAAACAGATTTTGAGCTAAAAGATGCTCAAACTTGGATAGATTGGATCGTAGAGAGTATGAAGAATGAAAGGAAAACAATAGAAGATTTAAACTATATTTTCTGTGATGATGAATACTTACTTCAAATTAATCGACAATATTTAGAACACGATTATTACACAGATGTTATTGGTTTCGATAATTCTATTGAAGATAAATTGATGGGTGATATTTTTATTAGCGTCGAACGAATCAAAGATAATGCTGAGCAAAATAATATTTCTTTTGAAAACGAATTAGCTCGCGTTGTTATCCATGGGATATTACATTTTGCTGGTTATATGGACAAAGAACCAGATGACAAAGAATTAATGACTGCTAAAGAAAATCAATATTTAGAAACGTTTAGTAGCTATCTAAATCAATAATGTTCCACGTGGAACATTTATTATTTTAACAAGAAAAATAAGTTTACAAATCAAATGATATTTCAATCAGAATATGATGTAATTGTAGTTGGTGGTGGTCACGCAGGTGCAGAAGCAACAGCGGCAGCAGCCAATTTAGGAGCAAAAACGCTTCTTGTTACAATGAACTTACAAACAATCGGACAAATGTCTTGTAATCCTGCTATGGGTGGAATTGCGAAAGGGCAAATTGTTCGCGAGATTGACGCTTTAGGCGGATACTCAGGTATTATTACCGACAAAACTGCGATTCAATTCAAAATGTTGAATCAATCAAAAGGTCCAGCGATGTGGTCGCCACGTGCGCAATCAGACCGTATGCGTTTTGCAGAAGAATGGCGTTTATCTTTAGAGAGAACAGAGAATGTTGACTTCTTTCAAGATATGGTAAAAAATTTAATCATCGAAAATGGTAAAGTTTGCGGAGTAATTACAGCCATGGGAATGAAAATTCGTTCTAAGTCTGTTGTACTTACAAATGGTACTTTTTTGAATGGTTTAATTCATATTGGAGAAAAACAATTTGGAGGTGGACGCATGGGAGAATCTGCTGCTTTCGGAATTACGGAACAATTAGTTGATTTAGGTTTCGAAGCTGGACGAATGAAAACAGGAACTCCTCCACGTGTAGATGGTCGTTCTATCGATTATACGAAAATGGTTGAGCAACCAGGTGATGAAAATCCTTCAAAATTCTCATATACAAATACACAAAAATTAACGAAACAACGTTCTTGTTGGATTACTTATACCAATCAAGAAGTTCATGATTTATTGCGTGAAGGCTTTGATCGTTCTCCAATGTTTAACGGAACAATTAAATCGACAGGACCAAGATATTGTCCATCTATCGAAGATAAAATTAATCGTTTTGCAGACAAAGATCGTCATCAGATTTTTGCTGAACCGGAAGGTTGGCACACGATGGAATTCTACATAAATGGATTCTCAACATCTTTGCCAGATGATATTCAAGCAAGAGCTTTACGTTCTGTTCCTGGTTTTGAAAATGCAAAAATTTTACGTCCAGGTTACGCCATCGAATACGATTATTTTCCACCAACACAGTTAAAACATACGCTAGAAACTAAGTTAATTGATAACTTATATTGCGCTGGTCAAATTAACGGAACAACAGGTTATGAAGAAGCTGCTTCTCAAGGTTTGATGGCGGGTATAAATGCTGTGTTAAAAATTCAAGGAAAAGATCCATTTATCTTAAATCGTAACGAAGCTTATATAGGAGTTTTAATCGACGATTTGATTACAAAAGGTACAGAAGAACCTTATCGTATGTTTACGTCTCGTGCAGAATATCGTATCTTATTGAGACAAGATAATGCGGATGAACGTTTGACAAGAAAAAGTTTTGAACTTGGTTTAGCTTCAGAAGATCGTTTGAGAAGAATGGAAGAAAAATTTGACAAAGCTGAAAAACTTGTTAATTATTTCGAAGAAAATTCCATCAAGCCACAAGAAATAAATGATGTAATTGAAGAGCGCGAAGGAACACCTTTGAAACAACCAAACAAAATGATTTCGGTTATTTCTCGTCCTGAGTTAAAACTTTCTGATTTTACGAAATTAGATCGTGTAAAAGAATTTATTGAAACAAATGAATACGATCAAGAAGAATTAGAACAAACAGAAATTCAGATCAAATACAAAGGTTATATTAAGAAAGAACAACAGAATGCAGATAAATTGCATCGTTTGGAAAATCTAAAAATTCCGGCTGACATCGATTATCATGTCTTTGGTTCGATGTCGATAGAAGCTCGTCAAAAATTAACAAAAATAAAACCTGCAACGGTAGCACAAGCATCAAGAATTAGTGGTGTATCACCAGCAGATATTAGTGTATTATTAATTTACATGGGAAGATAATATGGAAAATGTTCCACGTGAAACATCTCAAGAAAATCCTTCAAAAGAAGGATTTTCTGGTATTAAGAAATTAGATTTAAAAGATTATTTTTTAACAAAAGAAAAGTTCGAAATTTACGAAGATTCAGAAACTGAAGTTTTGTATACTCTCCCCCAACCTATCGAAAATTTGGGAAAGTATTACGAAAGTAAAAATTACATTTCCCATACCGATGGAAAGAAATCTATTTTCGAACGTTTTTATCAAATGGCAAAATCAATCAATCTAAATAATAAATTAGAATTGATTAATAAAATTGGCAATGGTAAAAAGATTCTAGATTATGGTTGCGGCGTTGGAGATTTTTTAGAGCATCTACAAAAAAATGGTTACGATGTTTTGGGAATGGAGCCAAATGATTCGGCAAGACGAATTGCTCAATCAAAAGTAGGAATCGAAAAAGTTACTTCTACAGAATTAGAACAGAATACAGAAAAGTATGATGTGATTACCTTGTGGCATGTTTTAGAACACATTCCTAATCTTAAAGAAATAATTACAGAACTAAAGAAACATTTAACAAAAAGTGGTATCTTAGTAATAGCTGTTCCAAACCACCAATCGTATGATGCTAAATATTATGGTGAACATTGGGCAGCTTATGATGTACCTCGTCATTTATGGCATTTCACAGAAACCAGCATGCGAAAGTTATTTAGCAACTTTGGTATGAAAATTGAATCTATCCACCCGATGAAATTAGATTCATTTTATGTGAGTCTACTATCTGAAAAATATAAAGGTAATAAGTTAGGTTTTATCAATGCACTTAGAATTGGTTTGAAGTCTAATACTCAAGCTAAAAAAACAGGTCAATATTCTTCTTTAATCTATATTATTAAAGCTGAAAATTAAAATAAGCGTTTTTAAAGAATGATTATCTAATCAGATGTATTAGAAGTCGTTTTTTTTCTAAAACTTTATTAAATCTAATTTATAGAAGCCGTTTTTTAAGATTAATAATAGATAAAATAAATAGCTATGAAAAAAAGTATTTTATTATTTGGGATATGCGCTTCAGCATTTTTAACTTCTTGTGCATCTACAACCGTTGCAAAACAAGAAATACAAACAGGTAAAGAAGTGAGAGGTGCATGGACTTTGACAAATGTAGACTACCAAGGTTTAACAACAAACGAGGTACAAGGTAATGTAAAAGTTACTGATGCAGTTGCGAAAGTTTTTGACACAGCAAACCCAGAATGTTATGAAGGTTCTACATGGAACTTAGTTCAAAACAACAAAAAAGGAACATATACATTTAATAACGCTGGCGGAGATTGCCCTTCAGGAACAACAAATATTATTTGGGATTTACAACAAGATGGTTCTACAACTTACTTTATCTTCAAAGATGTTACAGGAATCAAAGCGAAACAAAATACAGCAGGATATAAAATGCGTGTAGATTATGTTGATGCAAATTCGATGAAATTGGTACAAGATATCAATGCAAATGGAAAAATTGCACAAGTGATTTATAACTTCGTACGTTAATCAACAATTTAAAAAACTTAGAAATTATGAAAAAAATAAATACTAAAATAGCTGCAATTGTATTAGGAGGATCATTTATTATGTCTTCTTGTACAGCTGTACAAAATGCAAACAATACACAAAAAGGTGCTGGTATTGGTGCTGTTGCTGGTGGTGTTATTGGAGGAATCTTAGGTAATAATATCGGTAAAGGTGGTAACACTGCTTTAGGTGCTGTAATTGGAGCTGCTGTAGGTGGAGCTGCTGGTGGTGTTATTGGTAACAATATGGATAAACAAGCGCAAAAAATTGAGCAAGTTTTACCAGGTGCAGAAGTCGTAAGAACTGAAGAAGGGATTAACTTAATTTTAGATGAAAACTCTAAAGTTACTTTTGATTATAACAAAGCTTCTTTAACTGCTGTTGCTAAATCTAACTTAGATAAATTAGTAGAAGTTTTCAACGAATATCCTGATACAGATTTATTAATTGTTGGCCATACTGATAACGTAGGTTCTCAAAATTATAACTTACCATTATCTCAAAAACGCGCACAGTCTGTAAAAGATTATTTAGTTTCTAAAGGTATTGCTTCTTCTCGTTTAACATCGAAAGGAAAAGGTTTAGAGGAACCAATTGCTGATAATACAACTGCAGAAGGACGTGCTCAAAACCGTCGTGTAGAGATTGCAATTACTGCAAACGCAAAAATGAAAGCGGACGCTGCTAAAGAAGCAAACGGACAATAATTCATTTCAATATAAAACAAGAAAAGCGTTCAGATTTTGAACGCTTTTTTTATGTTTAATACGTTTACGATTATTTAAAATTAACCACAAACCATTTATTATTAATCTTTTCTAAAGTCACTTGATATGTCTTAGAATATTGGTCTTTTAAATTTGCATTCACTTCAACTAATGCAACTTTTTCGTCTGCATCTAACACTTTTGCATCATTAATTGTTGCTTGCTCTAAATTCTTAATTGATTCATCAGAAGAAAATTTTTGGAAAGTATTCCATTCACCACTTCTTGTCAACGCAAAAGCACCAGAATAATTTTTCTTTGATAAATTTGTCATAAAACGATTCGAAAGAGATTTTACCATTCCAGCTTCTTTACTTACATGTGCAGGCGTACTTTCAACCAAAAGAGAATCTACAACCTCAGCAGCACCAACTAAATTCAACGGAACTTTTACCGCTTTACGATTCGTTAAATATCGTTCAGAATTCGGAATTCGAACCAAAATATCTAATCGATCACTCTTAATTTTAGAAGCATCTAATGACGAATATTTAATATTAATTGTATTTTTTCTGTACAAATCATCCATTGAATTTGGATCAATTGTAGAACGAAATGTGTACACAATACTACCTGAATTAAACACTTCTATCGTTGCCGTTACAGCTTTATCCAACTGAATTTCCTCTCCTTGCGCATTGTAGAAAAAAGGAGAAATTGAGATTCCACTATCATCTTGTTTTAAACTAAAATCGAAACGTTGTACATTAGAAGTCGGTTCAGCAGGCGTTTCTACAGTTTCAATTGCACCTGATTTTGGAATTCCATTCACCAAAGGAACTTGATTTCTATTCCATGTAAATTTATTTTGTAACGCGACTTTTTCAGCAATATCAAAAACCTCATCTACTGTTTTTCCATCTAACAACGTACGCACAATTCCCCAACGCGATTCATTATCCATTGATTGACTTGTGTTATACTCGAAAATAATCTGTAAAGCTTCCTTAAATTTATCTTGTTGCATAACAGGCAAAGCCTTCGAAATTTTGTCTACCGTTTCACTAAAAGTTTGCGCAGATGTAGAATCAATTTCAATGTTATCATTTTTACAACTGATAATCATTAAAGCGAAAGAAGCAATGATGAATAAACGTTTCATATAGTATAGATTAATACGTTTTGAGTTAAAGTTTTATAAGCAGTAAATATACTAAATACTTGTGTTGATAATGGTATTTTTTTAACAAAAAAAAAGCAAATTCCATTTCTGAAATCTGCTCTATATATAAAACAACTAAAACTTGAAAAAAATTCTAAATATCCATAGGAACTTCGATTAACATCAAGCGAGAATCTTTTGCTACATTAAACGAAAACTCGTTTGTATCTTTAATCTCGATGACATCTCTTCGTCCTAATTTGTTTCCATCAAATTCAACTTCTCCTTCCACAACCATAAAGAAAACACCATTTCCTTCTTTTTGTACTTTGTATGTTTCTTGTTTATCTTCTGTATAATTTCCTAAAAAAATCCATGCATCTTGATGAATCCAAACTCCTTGATCATCTGCATTTGGAGAAAGAACTTGATATAATTCATTTTCTTTTGCTACTTCACGAACAGAAATTTGTTGATAACGAGGCTCAACATTCATTTTATTTGGAATAATCCAAATCTGAAAAAAATGTCCTTCTTGGTTTTCATAAGCATTCATTTCACTATGAAAAACTCCCGTACCAGCGCTCATTACTTGTACATCCCCAGACTCAATTACAGAACCAGTTCCCATTGAATCTTCGTGAGAAATTCCTCCTTTTGTAGGAATTGTAATAATCTCCATATTATCATGAGGATGTTTTCCAAATCCCATTCCTCCGGTAATTATATCATCATTTACGACACGCAAAGCTCCAAAATGAATACGAGCTGGATCGTAATAATTTGCAAAACTGTAAGAATGTTTAGAGTCTAACCACCCATGATTTCCTCCACCTCTTGATTCTGATTTAAATATTTGGTAATTCATAGTAATTTATTTTTATACAAATTTAGGGTGCAAAAAAAACTTATCTATTGACATGTGATAAGTTATCAATTAACACACCTAGAAGATGAATAAAACTTTTTTTAAATTATTAACAAAATGTTAAAAATAATTTATATTTTAGCATTCAGTTAACACATGAGACATATATATGCTATCAATTTCAGGCGAATCAACATTTAATGTTATACTTTGGATTCTACTCCAAATCGTTCTTGTTATTATAGTAGCAGTTATTTTGTATAAAGTTTACAAAAAACTTACAAAATGAAAAAAGGTTCCGAAGTTTCGGAACCTTTTTAGTTTATATCAATTAATCATTACTGATTATTCTTCCAATCAATTATTTTATCACGAATAAACTCTGCTAATTTCACTTTACTTTGATGCGTCCAACCTGCAATATGTGGCGCCAAAACAACATTATCCGCTTGGATTAAATACTGAAATTCTTCTGGTAAATCAGATGCAACTAATTTCTCAAAACTCGATTTTTCAAATTCTAAAACATCTAAAGCTACTCCTAAAATTTTTCCTGTTTTCATTGCTTCAACCAAATCTTTTGTCACAACAGATTTACCACGCGCTGTATTCACAAAATAAAATGTTTTTTTAAAGTTAGAAATAAATTCTGCATTAATCATTTGCATCGTTTCTGGTGTTTGCGGCGTATGTAAACTTACAACATCAGCTTGTTCAAAAATTTCTTCTAACGAAACTTGCTTCGCAAATTCATTTCCTTTATTTGGCAAAATATCATAACAAATCACATTAACTTCAAAACCCTGCAAACGTCTCGCAAAAGCATTTCCCATATTTCCATAACCAATAATTCCAACCGTTTTTCCCTTCAATTCATCACCACGATTTTCTTCACGTTTCCAAATTCCATTACGAACTTCGTTATCAGCTCTGCGCAAATGATGCATCAACATCAACAACATACCAATCGCATGTTCACCAACAGAATCTCGGTTTCCTTCGGGAGAATTGAATAAAACAATGTTATGATCAGCTGCAAACTCTTCGTCAATATTCTCCAAGCCTGCCCCTACTCTACCGATAAACTTTAAATTCGTTGCTTTTGCTAAAAAATCTTTATCAATTGGAAATCTACTCCTTACAATCATTCCATCATATTCATTAATCTTTTGTTCGATGATCTCTTTGGGTGAATTGTAATCTTCATCAACAATAAAACCAGCTTCGCGAAGTCCATTATTCAAACATTCATGATTAGAATCGATTGCTAAAATTTTATAAGGCTTATTCATTGCAAAAATTTTATTCAAAGTTACAACGAATGCAAGTATTATTATAAAATTGAAGATAAAAATGGTTACAAACAAATCGTTTACAACTCAGTTAATAACATTTTAATTTATTGAAAATGTATGATTTATATTGTTAATTAAATAATAATTGAAGTTTAAAAAATGATTTTTAAACCATTTGGTATGACCTTAACTTTTACTTGAAGTGAATCGGTATTATGAATCTCTCCATCAAGTTGATACGTAATCGGATTATTATCTAAACTTTCAATCTTGAATTTTTTCACTTTTCGATACTTTGCTTTGTCTAATAAATCAATTTTCTTGGCTAAAACCAATACCGAAAAATAAAATTGTTCGAAAACATCTAAATCTTCAATCATCAATAAATCCAATTCTCCATCAGACAAATCAGCTTTCGGTGTAAAAGAGATTCCATAACCAGCAATGTTAGAATTAGAGCAGAATAGATAATAAAAATTTTTTTCAATAATTACATCATCAATATAAAGGCGAAACAATTTAGATTTATAATTCAACAACGTTTTCACAGATGCATCAACATAACCAGTAATCGTACGTTTTTGATTTTCTTCATATGTTTTGATAACTTCTGCGTCAATCCCAAAACCTAAATTGCTAAAAAAATAGTTATCCTCTACTCTACCAACATCAATCGTATGAACAATATGGTTTTTGATAATTTCGATTGCCTTGTTAATATCTTTCGGAATATTAAGATTTGTAGCCAAACCATTTCCAGATCCGGCAGGAATTATTCCCAACGGAATATTTTTTTTCACCAAAGCACTCGCCACTTCATTGATTGTCCCATCACCACCGCACGCAACAATAACATCTGAATTTTCTGCAATCGCCTCCTTCACCAATTCTTTTGCATGAAATTGATAAACGGTTTCTTTCAAAACGATTTCGTCTGAAGAATCAAATTTTGATTGTAAAAAATCGAGCGAAATATCGTGTTTTGCGTTTCCAGAATTAGGATTAACAATGAAAGTGTACTTCATTTTTTGGGAATTGAAATTTATCAAAACACAAAAATAAGAAATCTAAAAGAATCAAGCTATTTAACGTCTTTTTTTGAGGAAAAACTATCAAAAACTTTCTAACTTTGTCATATGAAAATTAAAGAAATTCAAAACGAAATAGTAGATGAATTCTCATTTTTTGACGATTGGGAACAACGCTACGAATATTTGATCGAGTTAGGAAAAAGCTTAAATACTTTGCCTGAAGAAGCAAAAACAGATGATAAAATCATAAAAGGTTGTCAATCTTCTGTTTGGTTAGATGCAGAATTGGATGGTAATACAATCGAATTTAAAGCTGATTCTAATGCTATTTTACCAAAAGGAATTGCCGCATTATTGGTGAGAATGTATAATCATCAAACGCCAAAAGATATTTTAGAATCGGATACAGATTTTATCAACGAAATTGGTTTATCAGAATTTTTATCACCAACTCGTGCAAACGGATTATTAGCGATGATAAAACAATTCAAATTTTATGCGATTGCATTTCAATCAAAACAAAATAATAGTTAGACACATCATCTAATCAACCTTATAAAATAATGAACGACTTTTTAGGCCAAGCATTTATTTTTCTATTTTCCGCTGTAATCTGCGTTCCTATTTCCAAAAAATTAGGAATGGGTTCGGTTTTGGGATATTTAATTGCCGGAGTTTTAATTGGACCTTATGTGCTAAAATTTGTTGGCAATGACGGAACAGACATTATGCACGCCACAGAATTTGGTGTAGTTATGATGCTTTTTTTGGTCGGATTAGAACTTGATCCAAAGGAATTCTGGAAGATGAAAAATAAAATCATCAACCTTGGTGGAATGCAAGTTTTGGGGACGATAATTATTACAACTTTAGTCGGAATGTTTGCCTTGAAAATGGATTTTTCTTTGGCTGTTTCTATAGCTTTTGCAATAACCATGTCTTCAACAGCCATTATTATGCAAACACTTAGCGAAAAAGGGTTGACCAAAACAAACATAGGTAAATCAACTTTTTCAGTTTTATTGTTTCAAGATATTATGGTGATTCCAATCTTAGCAATTATTCCACTTTTAGTTGGAGATTCTTTGATTCAGTCCATTGGAGATGATTCTAAAAGTTTGTTAGTTGGTGGACCAGCGTTCATGAAAACCTTGGTTATTGTTGGTGCAATTACATTTATTTATGTGATTGCAAAATACATTATTACACCTTATTTTAAGTATGTTGGACAATTACAAGTTCGAGAAATTTACACCGCTTCTGCCCTACTTTTAGTCATTGGAGTTTCAATTTTGATGCAAAAAGTTGGAATTTCTCCTGCCTTGGGAGCATTTATTGCTGGTGTTGTTTTGGCGAATAACGAATATAAACATCAATTAGAAAGTGACATTGAGCCATTCAAATCATTATTATTAGGAATCTTTTTTATTGCTGTTGGATCAACCATTAACTTCAAATTAATTGCAGATAAACCTTTTATGATTCTTGGATTAACATTTGGAATAATGTTAATAAAATCATTGGTTTTATGGTTTATTGGAATCAAACATAAATTTGATTTTGATCAGAAATGGTTGTTCATTTTGCTTTTATCACAAGTCGGAGAGTTTGCTTTCGTTATCTTATCTTTGACTCGAAATTTAGATATTCTAAACAAAGAATGGTACGATTTGATGTTAGCTACAACTGCGATAACAATGGTAATAACACCATTACTTTTAGTCTTAAATGAAAAATTAATTCTAAAATATTTTGGTGTAAAAACAAAAGTAAAAACAATCATTGAAAACGATAAAATAAATCCACATTCAGCAGAAGGTGAAATAATTATTGCTGGTTTTGGTGATTTTGGAAACACAATTAGTCGTGTCTTGAAAAGCACTGGAATAAAATCGATTGTTTTGGATAATGATAGTGAGCGTGTAGAGAAAATGCGCAAGCAGGGTTTTAATGTTTTTTATGGCGATGCAACAAATGTTAACTTACTAAAATCGGCTGGTGCTGAACATGCAAAATATTTTGTAGCTGCTTTGGATCCGCCAGAAATTAATCAAAAATTAGTTTATATTGTTCGTAAAAACTTTCCGAATTTAGAAATTATTGTTCGTGCAAAAAATCGTAGTTATGCGTATAATTATTTGAAAGATGGTATAGACGAAGTTTATCGAGAAAACTTTTTCTCATCTGTTTACGTTGGTAGACAAATCCTTATAAAATATGGTTTTTCACCTGAAGAAGCGTCTAAAATTGGAGAAATTTTCATAAAAAGTGACCGAAAATCGTTGCGTAAAATTGCAAAACATGCCGAAAATTCTGATCAATATTTTGAAGCATCTAAGCAAGAATTTGAAAAGCAAATGAAAATGGTTGCAAAAGAAATTAACAATAGGAATAATGGAGAAAACGAATCATAAAAAACTATTAGTTTTACGTTTTTCTGCTTTGGGGGATGTTACAATGATTGCTCCTGTTTTACAAGAGTTTATTGAACAAAATCCTAACATCGAAGTTTATGTTGCTTCGCGCCCTTTTATGGGAAATATTTTCAAGCAATTTCCTCAAATCAAATTTATTTCGGTTGATTTGAACAAAGACTACAAAAGCTTTTTTAGCTTGTTCAAATTATACAAAGAATTAAAACAATATAATTTTGATTATGTAGCTGATTTTCACAACGTAATCCGATCAAAAGTCATTACAACTCTATTCAAACTTAACGGAACAGAAACGGCTACTTTAGATAAAGGTCGTGAGGAGAAAAAAGCTTTAGTCAATCAAAAAAATCGCGTTTTTAAGCAATTAAAATTAACAACTGAGCGCTATGCTGATGTTTTGCGTCAATTTAGTTTTAACGTCAATTTAAAGCATAAAATCGAACCAAAATCGATTAAAGAATCTAAATCAATTGGAATTGCGCCTTTTGCAGCCTTTACAAGTAAAATGTATCCCATCGAAAAGATGAAAATCGTTGCGAAGAAATTAGCTGAAAATGGGTACAAAATTTATTTATTTGGCGGTGGAAAAATTGAAATTGATGAATTAAAAACGTGGGAAAGTTTTAATCCTAACATCAAATCTTTAGCTGGAACAATCTCTTTTGAAGAAGAATTACAAGCAATTGCTAAATTAGAAGTAATGATTTCTATGGATAGCGCAAACATGCATTTAGCTTCGTTGATGGGAACACGCACAATTTCTATTTGGGGTGGAACGCATCCATTTGCTGGATTTTTAGGTTATGGTCAATCTATGAATGATGTGATACAAGACGAAACGATGAAAATTCGTCCAACTTCTATCTTTGGAAAAGATCCAAAAAAGTTTCAAAATTATGATTATTTTCAAAATTTGAGTGCCGAAGATATTTATGAACAAATCGTCGATAAATTAGAAAAATAATACTTTTAAAAGCATCATATCGATGCTTTTCCTATTTTTATAAGAAATTATAATCACATGAAGTATACATTTCTTATTCTTGCCTTATTCTCAAATTTTTTATTTGCTCAAGAACCGAAAGTTATTTTGGTTACGCTGGATGGTGTTCGTTGGAAAGAAGTTTTCCGAGGAGTTGAAAAATCAATTTTAAATGATAAAAAATACAACTCACTTATTGTTCAAACTAATGAAAAATATTGGACAGAAGATTCTATAAAACGTCGCGAATTATTGATGCCATTTACGTGGAAAACGATTAAAGACAAAGGAGTTATTTTAGGAAATCGTGATGAACAAAACTTTGTTAATTTGACCAACAAAAGATTATGGTCTTATCCTGGATACAACGAAATTATTACAGGAAAAGCTGATGATGAGCGAATTAAAAATAACAAAGATATTCCGAATCCTAATGTTTCAGTTTTTGAAATTGCAAATCAACAAAAGAATTTAAACAATAAGGTAATGGCTTTTGGAAGCTGGAGAATGTATACAAATATTTTCAATCAAGAACGTTCTAAATTGTTTGTAAATGCTGGATATCAAGATAGTTTTAATCAAAACAAATCTGAACGAGAATTGCTTATCGAACGTTTTCAATTAGAAACACCAAAACAATGGTGGGCAACTAGATTTGATATTTTTACGCACGAATTTGCGTTAGAAGCGATGAAAAATCAAAAGCCAAAATTACTTTTTATTGGTTATGGAGAAGCTGATGATTACGGACATGATGAAGATTACGATCAATATATTACTTCAATAAATCGCAATGATAGAATGATTGAGGAATTATGGAATTATGTACAAAGCGATCCATTCTATAAAGATCAAACAACTATTATTGTAACAACTGATCACGGACGTGGAAATGGAAGACAATGGCCAGAACATTATGATGAAATTCCTGGATCAGACGAAGGTTTTATTTTGATGATTGGAAATGGGATTAATCCTAAAAAATTCAAACAGAAACAAACTTATCTCAATCAAATTGCCTCTACAATTGCTGATTTGATGAAAGTAAAAACATGGAATTATAAGGATTCTGGGAAGTCGTTATTGAAGTAAGATTTGTCTGCTTTGGATATGCAGTTTAAAACGATAAAATATGCCTTTCAGAGCATTCCTAACTGTAAAATTATTTATTCAAAACTTCACTCTCACAATATCAATAATTTAACCTAAAAAAATATGAACAATCTTTATACAAAATCGGGAGGTCTTATAATAGGCTCT
Organism: Empedobacter sp. UBA6305; assembly: GCF_002440405.1. NCBI lineage: Bacteria > Pseudomonadati > Bacteroidota > Flavobacteriia > Flavobacteriales > Weeksellaceae > Empedobacter > Empedobacter sp. UBA6305. The sequence goes on from NZ_DJTP01000006.1 coordinate 72,476, forward strand.
ATTAGAATGTCAAGTTTACTTGCTCAAATAAATATTTATGAAGATAAGTTAATAATAAATTATTTGTTTTTCTTTAAAATAATCCTTTTAAAAAAAGATATTATAGATATAATTCCATCTAACGATTTTTTTGAAAAAGGAATTAAAATTCTTCATAAAAATCCTAAATATGATTCAAAAATAATTTTCAGAGTTTCTAATCCTGATAAATTGATAGAAGAAATAAAAAAAACAGGTTTTATGAATTGTAATTAATGCTAAAATACATATTTTATTACATCATTATCAACCTTATTTTGTACTTAATTATTTATTTTATTTTTCATGATATCAATAATCAATTAGATTATTTTTATAAAGTAGAAATAAAAAAACTCCCATCAAAAAATTTGATGGGAGTTTATATTTCTAACTTGTTTGTTCTTGATTAATGAGCTGATTCTCTATTTTTTGATCGATTTCTTTAAAGAATCCGAAACCTTTTAAGATAATGATTAATCCAAAGACTAAAAGACAAATACCAACTCCTTTTCGCACCATAAATACTTTTTGATCGGTAAAACGTTTCTGTAGCTTCCCTGCCAAAAATATTTTACCCAAATCTATTACAAAATAGGTCGTCAAAACAACGCCCATATACAGCATAAAATCGCTTGGATTTGGATATTGAATCATAATTGAAGAGACAATTACAAACCAAAAAACAATGACACCTATATTCAACAAATTCATAATAAATCCATTGATAAACGTTCTCAAATAATTGTTGCTTACAAATCCCGCTTCGCCTTCTATATGTAGCTTTGGTTTAGAGAAATACATGAAAATTCCGTAAATCAATACAAAGAAACCTGCAATGATATAAATGCGGTAAAACTTTGGATGATTGGTCACATAATCTGTAAAATCTTTACTTCCATAATAGGCTGCTGCAATACACAAAATATCAGCTGCAATAACCCCTAAATCTAGGACTACAGCTGTTTTCCAACTTCTACGCAAACTGGTTTCAATAAGTAAGAAAAATACAGGTCCAATAAGAATTGTACTTAATAAAAAACCTATTAGTATGGCCGAAAATATTATTTCCATAACATAATTAAGGTCTGCAAGATAAGTCTAAAATATGAAACTTAAGCATCAACTAATTCAAAATCTAATTGCTTCTTGATTAAATCAGCATTTAAAACTTTGATTCTAACCGGACTTCCTAACTGATATTTAACACGTGTGCGTTTACCTATTAAAGCATGATTTTTTTCGTCAAAAACAAAATGATCACCTTTCATAGCACGAGAACGAATCAAACCTTCGCAACGCGTTTCTGGAATTTCAACAAAGATTCCATAATCTTGTACACCTGTAATAAAAGCATCAAAAGTTTCGCCAACAAATTGCTCCATGTATTTTACTTGCATATATTTTATTGACTCTCGCTCTGCTTCTGCAGCAATTTTTTCGCGAGATGAACAATGTTTTGCTTTATCTTCGTAAACAGCCGCTGCAGGAGATTTTTTACCATCTAAATAATCTTGCAACAAACGGTGCGCAATCATATCTGGATAACGACGAATCGGCGATGTAAAATGCGTGTAATAATCGAACGCTAAACCGTAATGTCCTATATTCTCTGTTGTATATTTTGCTTTCGCCATTGTTCGCATTGCCAAAGTTTCAACCATATTTTCTTCTGGTTTTCCTTTCACTTCTGCTAACAACTTATTCATAGAATTGATAGTTGTTTTACGATCTCCAATCTCTAATTCATACCCAAATTGGCGAATAAAATTCTTTAAGTCTAATAATTTATCTGGATTCGGATCATCGTGAACACGATAAATATAAGTGTTCGCATTCTCTTTTCCATGTTTATCTAAACTGATGAATTCTGAAACTTTTTTGTTACATAACAACATGAATTCTTCAATCAATTTATTCGAATCTTTCGAAATTTTGAAGAAAATTCCTTGTGGATTATGCGCTTGATCTAAATCGAATTTTACTTCAACTTTATCAAAATTAACCGCTCCATATTTCATACGTTTTCCACGCATTGTTTTTGCTAAGCGATCTAAAGTCAGGATTTCATCTTTAAAATCGCCATCTTTCCCTTCAATAATTTCTTGTGCTTCCTCGTATGTAAAACGTCTGTCAGAATGCGTTACTGTACGACCAAACCATGTTTTTACAATCTTCGCATTATCATCCATTTCGAATACACCCGAAAACGTATATTTATCTTCGTTTGGACGCAAAGAACATGCAACATTCGACAATACTTCTGGCAACATTGGCACTACTCTATCCACCAAATAAACAGAAGTTGCACGCTTGTATGCTTCTTGCTCGATCAACGAACCTGGACGAACATAATGCGTAACATCGGCAATGTGAACACCAATTTCCCAGTTTCCGTTCTCCAATTTTCGTATTGATAAAGCATCATCAAAATCTTTTGCATCTTTCGGGTCGATTGTAAATGTCGTTACATTTCGCATATCTCTACGACGAGCTGCCTCGGCTTCATCTATCGAAGTATCCAACTGATTTGCTTCTTCTTCAACTTCCTCTGGAAATTGAGCTGGCAAATCGTATTCTAACAAAATTGCATGAATTTCTACATCCGTATCGTCTGGACTACCCAAAACTTGCGTGATTTCACCAAATGGTGAATTAGATCCTTCTGGCCAGTTTGTTAATCGAACCACAACTTTTTCTCCTGGTTGAGCATTTTTAATTTTCTCTTTCGGAATAAAGAAATCGTGGTTACCATTTTGCATCGTTACAAAACCAAAATTTCCATTCTTTCCTAACTCGAAAATTCCTGTAAATTCAGTTTTATTACGCTCGATAATTTCTACAATTTCTCCTTCTGCTCTCGATTGATTGGCATGTTTTTTTGGATAAACATATACGCGAACCGTATCGCCCATTAAAGCATTTCGCGTTTTCCCTTTTTGTACAAAGACATCTTGTTCAAGACCATCAATCATAATATAAGCGCTTCCCGAAGAAGTCAAATCCGCAATCCCAACCATATAATCATTGGTTGCATTGATTTTATATTTTCCTCTTTCTACTTCAGAAATCTTTTTGTCAGCTAATAAAACATTCAAATTCTTAATCAATAATTCTGTATCAATTCGATTTGTTAGGTTTAAAGCTGCTGCAATTTGTTTATAATTTAAAGGTTTATTCGGATTTTGAAATAAAACTTCGATGATAGACTTCGTAAACTTTGTTATGTTTTTGTCTTTTTTCGCCTTTGTATTTTTAAAATTTCTTCTTGGCATAATTTGTTTTCTGTCAAATCTCTTCTTTCTTTTTTTCGAGATTTATTTTAAAATAGTTAATAAATAAACATCTTATTTATTTGATTATCAAATTATTTTTAATAACTATTGATAAGATGTTAATAAACAACATAACCACTGCAAAGGTAATATATCCTTTTTCTAAAATAACAATTTACAGCCAATTCTATGTTACGGAAAGGATAAGATTACTTGTAACGTTTTGATTTATTGCGAAAATTGAGCCAAAAAAGCTATTTTTGCATTGATAATTAATTGAATGAAAACTAAACCATTATATCAAACTTACTTGATTAACCTTGATAGAGCTACGGATCGGCTTGAATTGATGCAAAAAGAATTCGAAAAATGTGAGATTACTTACGAAAGAATTTCTGCTGTGGATGCCAAAACTTTGGATTCGTCAACCTATAAAATAAAAAATAAATATGACCGCGATTTAGTTCCTGGAGAAATTGGTTGTTATTTGAGTCATGTGAAAACGCTAAAAACTTTTTTGGCTTCTGAAAATGATTTTGCTTTGGTTATAGAAGATGATGCAATTTTGGTTGATGATTTTAAATCTGCTGTAGAACATGCTCTTTCTAATTATGAAGAACTTTCTAACAAGCATAAATGGGATGTTTTGAAGCTATTTAACGGAAAAAGAAAACATATAAAAATTGCTGATGTGAATAATAAATACATTATTGGTGCTTGTGGAACGAGTATTCCAATCACAACAATTTCAGCCATTTGGACAAGAAAGGCCGCCGAAAAATTTTTGAATAAAATTAAAACGCCACTTCCTACAATTCAACGTCCTATTGATTGTGATTTACAGCATGCTTGGGAATTTGACTTAAGAATATATAATCTTCTTCCATCGCTTGTTAAACCAGCTCCAGTAGAAACGCAAATTCAGATTGATCGCAGTTTAAGAAAGTCTAAATTTCCAAGACAAATTCAATACGAATTGAATAGATTATTTCCTAAATATTTCTATTTGATTAATCATCATGGTTTCAAAAAATTCTATGATAGTTTTATTGTGAAGAAAAATGAAAGAATTTCTTAATCAACAATTATTACACTTATTAAGTTACTGAATTAAAATAAATTAACAACCTTTATCAACAGTTATAAACATTGTTAATTTCTATATAAAATACAAAAATAGCAGTTTCAAGACTTTGAAACTGCTTTTTCATTTATAATAATTCGATGCTTTCTTCTTTTAATTTTTCTTTTACTTTTCCGTCCCAAATACTCGCTTGTACTTCGCCAATATGTCGAGATTTCAACATAAACATACACATACGAGATTGTCCAATTCCACCTCCAATTGATTCTGTTAACTGATCATCTAACAACATCGAGTGAAATAATAAATTTTTACGATCCGAAAAATCTCTAATTTCTAATTGTTTGGTCAAAGCTTCTTTATCTACACGAATTCCCATCGAGGATAACTCGAAAGCAGATTCTAAAACAGGGTTCCAAACTAAAATATCACCATTAAGACCTCTAAAACCAGCACTGTTTTCTGTACTCCAATCGTCATAATCAGCAGCACGTGCATCGTGTAATTCTCCATTACTCAATTCTCCTCCAATTCCGTAAATAAAAACAGCTCCAAATTCTTTACAAATTGCATTTTCTCTTTCTTTCGGCGTAAGAGTTGGATATTTCTGTAATAAATCTTCAGACGAAATAAATGTAATTTGTTCTGGTAAAACAGCTTTCAATTGTGGATATTTTGCTTCTACATTTTGCTCCGTTTTTTTAATAACTTCATAAATCGATTTTACTGTCGAAAAAAGATAATCCAATTGGCGATCTTGCGGCACAATTACTTTTTCCCAATCCCATTGATCCACATAAATAGAGTGAATTGGCGAATAATCTTCGTCTGGACGCAAAGCGCGCATATCTGTTATAATTCCTTCGCCTGGCTCAATTTCTAATTCTTTCAAACGAATACGTTTCCATTTTGCCAAAGAATGTACAACTACCGCATTTTTATCATTCAAAGATTTTATAGGGAATTTTACAGGTCTTTCGATACTATTCAAATCATCATTAATACCTGTTCCATCCAAAACTACCAATGGTCCAGAAACTGGAATAATGTTTAATTCTTTTTGTAATCCTTTCGAAAATTCTTCTTTTACAAAAGAGATTGCTTGTTCTCTACGTAATAATGCTCTGCTCATCTTTTTAATCTTTAAATGATTTGTTTTTTTAACTGATGTAAAAGTAGAACAGCTAAAATCAATAAATATACTATTGACTTAAATTGGTTTAAAAATATTTAATTTTAAATATAAAATATTGTTTATAGTTAACTATTTAAACTTTATAATAGTTTTAAATTTAATTTTTAAAATAAAAATCGGTAAACTCTAACGAATTGACCGATTTTATATCTTATAATAGATGTATAAAATTATCCGTTGTATGAACAAGCAATTTTATCTACGCGTCCTTGGTGACGACCACCTTCAAATTCTGTTGCTAAAAATGTATTCACAATTTCTTCTGCATATTCATACGCAATAAAGCGTGCAGGTAAAGTTAACACATTTGCATTATTGTGTTGACGAGCTAACTTGGCAATATCCATCATCCAACATAATGCAGCACGAATTCCTTGGTGTTTATTTGCAGTCATTGTAACGCCTTGCGCACTACCACAAATCAAAATTCCGAAATCTGCTTTTCCATCTTCTACAGCTTGTGCCGTTGGGTGTGCAAAATCAGGGTAATCAACACTCGCTGTTGAGAACGTTCCAAAATCCTCAACCTCATATCCTTGACTTGTTAAAAAGGGTACTAATTTTTCCTTATAATCGAACCCAGCATGGTCCGCTCCGATTGCAATTTTCATTTAATTAACAGGTGTTTTTGTTGTTTTTGTTTAAATAATTGTAAATCAAATGTTAAGTAAAAGTAACAACTTGTTAAAAGATGATTGAATAAAACTAATAACTTTTCGAGAGAAAAATTTGGAAATCTGATTCAAAAAATCAATTAGAAATAAATCAATACAAGTCAAGTAAAACTTTTCATTTTGGCATAAAAGATTTACACATCGTTATGAATAGTTTTCACAAAACATCTTGCTAACAAAAGTTGTTTATCAACCAAAATGATAAATTGTTGATAGAATATCTAACTCTTTCATTACAAAACAAAATTACAAATAATAGCTTGTTAATTGCTATTAAATAAAATTTATCTCACTTTAGTTATCCACATATTAACAGTGCTAATAATAGTAACATTTTTTTCTTTTTTTAAAATTTAAAAATTAATTAAACTATATATATTATTATGAATTGTTAATAGTTGAAAATTGTATTGAATGATTTTAAGTCTCAAAATGAAAGTTTGATTACTTTTGTGTAGTTCAAAATTTCAAATCAAAATATGAAAACAATCAACGACTACAATTTCGAAAACAAGAAAGCATTGATTCGTGTTGACTTCAATGTTCCGCAAGACGAAAATTTAAATGTGACAGATGATACACGTATTAGAGCTGCAAAACCAACGATCGACAAAATATTGAAAGATGGTGGCGCTGTTGTATTAATGAGTCATTTGGGACGTCCTAAAGGCGAATTCAATGATAAATATTCATTAAAACATATTGCATCAAAAGTTTCAGAAATTCTTGGCGTTGATGTGATCGTTGCGAATGATGTTATTGGCGATGATGCGAAACAAAAAGTAAGTAATCTAAAACCAGGCCAAGTTTTATTATTGGAGAATGTTCGTTTCCATAATGAGGAAGAAGCTGGAGATAAAGACTTTGCAAAATCATTGGCTCAATTTGGAGATATTTATGTGAATGACGCTTTCGGAACAGCACACCGCGCACATGCTTCGACTGCAATTATTGCTGAATTTTTCCCGGGAAATAAATGTTTTGGTTTGTTAATGGAACAAGAATTAACAGCTATTAACAAAGTGTTAGATGATGGTGAAAAACCTGTAACAGCGGTACTTGGAGGAGCTAAAGTGTCTTCTAAAATTACGATTATCAACAATATTTTACCAGTTATTGATAACTTGATTATTGGTGGTGGAATGACGTATACATTTGTGAAAGCAAATGGAGGAAAAATTGGAAATTCGTTGGTAGAAGATGATAAATTAGATTTAGCGAAAGAAATTTTGGCTGAATGTGAAAAACATAATGTAAAAGTTTATTTACCGGTTGACAATGTAATTGCTGATAATTTCAGTAATGATGCAAATACACAAACAGTTCCTTCGGATCAAATTCCTGATGGATGGATGGGAATGGATGTTGGTGAAGAATCGTCAAAAGTTTTTGCAGATGTAATTAACAATTCGAAAACAATTCTTTGGAATGGTCCTTTAGGTGTTTTTGAAATGTCAAATTTTGCAAAAGGAACTATTGCTTTAGGTAATGCAATTGCTGAAGCTACGGCAAACGGCGCTTTCTCGCTTGTTGGTGGTGGAGATTCTGTTGCTTTCGTAAAACAATTTGGTTACGACGACAAAGTAAGCTACGTTTCTACAGGAGGTGGCGCAATGTTAGAATCGTTGGAAGGTAAAGAATTACCAGGAGTTGCTGCGATTTTAAAATAAGAAAAGGAAAAAAATACTTAAAATAGTAAAAAATTAAGTCGAGCATTTGCTCGACTTTTTTTGTCTTAATTGTTAAGCTGAATTTATTTCAACTTCTCATCTTAATGATTAGGTTCTTCACTTTGCTGTCGTTTCGTTCAGAATGACATTTTTTTTTAGCATCAAATTTTCTGCCATTCCAACGTTAGGAGGAATCTCAATGATTCTAAAATTGTTAATAGTAATCACTTGTTATTTAATAAATTAACTACTTTTCAACTGAGTTATAAAAAGAATGTTTATAGCTTGATTAATTACTCAAATTGTTAATAGTAAACTATTAAATATAAATGAATTAAAAAGTTATGAATAGACTTTATTAAAACTTGTGAATAATGATGATTTTAGAACTAAATTGATTTAATAAAGTTAAAATTGTTAATTATAAAAACTTGATAAATAATGAATTAAAAAGTAATTAAGAAAGTTTATCAAAAATTGTTGAAACTGAAATCTCCCTACAATTAGCCATTTTATTTATAGAAAAGGATTGTTATATTCGTAATGATTTAATAATCAATCTATGAATGAATTTAACCAACGACTAAACGAAGTAGAAAATCATTTGCAGCACAATGATCTTGATTTGGGCTATCGCCGATTAATTGATTGCGTGTTGGATTTGGGTGAGAAATCTTTTTACAAAGAGATTATCTCCTATTCGGATCTTTATTACACCGAAAATTCTACGAACGAAAATAAAATAACGCAGGCTTTACAATTGGTGGAAAAGTTAAAACAAGCTTCTCCTCCTCCCTTTCAGAAAGAAGAAACATTGATATCAACCAACAATGTTGAAAAAGCTTATCATCGTCGAAATTTTAAACTCCATCCCATTACTTTTGATTTGAAATCACGAGAAGTTGTTGGATTAGTTGGAGAGAATGGAAATGGAAAAACGACTTTATTACGTTTAATTTGTGGTGAATTGAAACCAACTTCTGGCGAAATAATTTATCATTTTTCTAAAGCAAAACCGTTTAGTTTTGAGCTGAAAACAAAATTAGTTTATGTGCCGCAACGAATCGAAGTTTTATATGGTACGTTGATGGAAAATCTGCAATTTACCTTGACATGTTATGATATTTACAACGAAGAAAATAGGTTATTAGCGAATGTTATGTTGGCGCGTTTGGGGCTTTGGCCTTACAAGGATTTGCAATGGCGACAATTGTCGTCTGGTTATAAAATGCGATTCGAGCTCGCGCGAACGTTATTGCGTCGTCCAAAAGTATTGTTGTTAGATGAGCCTTTGGCTAATTTAGATATTTTGGCACAACAAATTATTCTTGAAGATTTGAAATTTTTATCACAATCAATCCGAAATCCTTTTGGTGTTATTTTGAGTTCTCAACAATTGTACGAAGTTGAAAAAGTATCGACAGAAGTTCTCTTTTTAGAGCAAGGAAAGCTTAAAATACAAGGAGATACAAATGATTTGGAAGGTGATTTTACGATTGTTGAAATTGATGTTGAAAATACCAAAGAAGAGTTATTAACAGCTTTATCTAACATCGAAATTAAACAGATAAAATTCAATGGAGGATCATATATCGCATATTTTGATGATGAAATTTCAATGAATATGATTTTGTCTGAAATCGGAAAATCATTATTGAAAGTAAAATATATTCGAGATATTTCGAAATCAAGTCGTCGCTTTTTTGTCAATTAAAACCAACCAACTATGTTCAAAAAAATAAATCAAACTTTAATTACCAAATATCCATTGATTTGGAATCTGAAATTTATTTGGATTTTGTTGACGGTTTTAGTTTTCAACTTGATTGCATTTATCAATGGTTTTTTGTTTTTTACTAAAAAATCTCAACTGCAAGTAACTGGACTTTATGAAGTGTTTTTCAACTCAGGAATTGCAATTTATTACCTATTAATTGGTGACATTATCGGCGTTATTTGGTTGTATTTCTATATAAAAAATAATCGTTTCAAATCAAATTATCCAACCTCAAGAAATTATTTATTCAAAGAATTTTTGGCCGTTTTCTTCATTATATTTTTGATGTTTTATGTACCAAATTCGTTCAAAACTGGTCTTAAATTTCGTGTTTCAAATTATATAACTGAAGAGCAATATTTGAAAGATATCGATATTATCAATAGAGCGCAAGGTTTTACGTTGCAACCAAATTTTGGGTACGATAATTATTCGAGAAATTTGCCTGTTCCAGCTTTTGATTCGTTGGTTTCGGAAAAAGAAACAAGAGAATTATATGAAAAAAATAAGAGAGAATATTTAAGAAAAAATCCAACATACTCATATGATGCTTTTTTGGATCCGTATTTCAGAAATCCTGAATTTGAAACCTTATTAAGAGATTATTTTCCGGATCGATTTAGTTATTCTAAAATTAATTTTAATCAAACGTATCAACCTCTTAAAAAGAATAATTCATCTACAGATTCATTTCAAGAAGAAATGGACTATCCTACTACAGTAGCTGTAGATTCAACTTATGCTGTTGTCGATTCTGCTGCAGTAACATTAAATTCTGGTGGAAAACCAGATGTTTATTACAACTTAGCAAGTTTGTATAATTATAGTGTTTTGGCTTTTAACAATCCGAAAGATTCTACTTTAAATCATCAATTTTATGATGGACAATGGATTGCTTTGTTGCAAAAAAATGATCGAAAAGTAATTGAAAATTTATTGAATAATTATACCGATTTATTAAAAAAGCAAGAAATTGGGTATCAGTTCAAACATAAAAAGTGGATTGATTATTTGCCTCAATATCCGTATTATTTCATTGATCATAAATTGAATTATATTGATCCTTATCAAACTGTAGATAAAAAACTGAATGATTATATCCACCAAGATAGTTTAAACAAAGTGTATGAAAATATTGAGTTTTCGAAATATAGTTCCACTTGGTTAGAACATATTCAGTACTATTTACTAATCGCTTTAGTTATTACCGTTCTTATTATTACATTCAGATTTAGTTCGTTCAAAGTTTGGTTAATTTCATTGATTGGCGCAGGAATTTTGGCAATTTTAGGAAGCGTTTTCGGAATTTCTATCGATGCAAGTATTGGTTATACACAATTCACACCTTATATTATTTTATTTGTTTTTTACATTGCATTTATAGTGACTACACTAATTGGCTTACGTTCCAAAAAATATAAAGTTTTGACAGGTGTTAATCTTAATTGGTTTGTTGCGACCAATATTTTTATTGGAATTGTGATGCTTAGTTTTTACACAGATTTGCGTGAAGAAATGTTATATGAAGCAAATAAACATATGAATATTTATGAGTTTAGACAAACAAATAAAGAATTATTGCTGTTACAAGAATTTGCAGAAATTTTTCTTTACATCAATCCAATTTTATATTTAATAAGTTTTTATTTCATCATTAATCTTTATAAAAAATGGCAAGCAATGCCAGAAGAATAAAAAAAGAAAAGCGAGCTAAATCGGCTCGCTTTTCACTTGATAATTGAATGAAAATGAATTTTAAAAACTACTTTAAAAAAACTTACTTATGAAATAAAATAACACATTGTGCTATTCAATAATAATTTTAAAACTCATACAAATTTTAAAATATTCTTTCAAAATTTAAATTAATAGAGGTTAACCATCAAAATTTGTAGGTTAACCCTATTTTTTATGATTTTATGCACATTTAGAAGAATGTCTATTTCCTTTTGCATCACGTTTTTTGTGCATACTAAATTTATCAGATTTCATACGTTTTTCACGATCTTGTTTGTATTGATTGAACTGATTTTTGTCTAAAATTTTCTCTAATTTAATATCAAAATCGTTTGTACCTTTTTCTGGTCGAGAACCTCTTTTTCCTTTTTGAGTAGAATTTTTGTCTCTGTTCGCAAATTCTTTTTTCATGTCAGAATCTCTACTTTCTAACAACGATTTTACTTTTTTCTTTTGAGTAGAACTCAAATTATATTGATCAAATTTTTTTAATTGTTGATCTACAGATGGGCGTTCTCTTTGCTCTTTTCTATTTCCAGATCGTTCACCTTGTTGTGGTCTTTGTTGAGCAGAAACTGCCATAACCATCATTATACTTGCTAATAAAAATGCTTTTTTCATAATCTATGTTTTTGTTTACAACTAAATGTTAGAATTATTTTCTTTTCATTTTTCTTGAAACAAAGTTGCAACACAAAAAAAAGACGTCAAAAATATTGAGGTAAACGAGTGTTAAGTATCGGTGAAATCAAGGATTTATTAAATTTTTTAACAAAGTTGTCAAATTTATTGAATAAAAAAATCCATTCGATAAAGAATGGATTTTGATGTATTTTTTTTGAAAGATTATTTTATTTTTTTCTCTAACATTTTAGAAAAAGTTTTAGCAGTTTTTGCAAACCCTTCTCCAATTCTCGATTCATCACTATAATTATTACCGAATTGAGTTCCTGGAGCTTCTTTATAATTGACAACAAATTTTTTATCTTCAAAATTATTAGAATCAACAATAGTAATAGTTGTAGATACTTTTGCAGCTTGTTTCATTACAAATGCATCCCAACCTGGATAAATCCAATCAACTTTAACAATCATTGTGTAAGGAGCATCTGTAGCGTTTTCAGAGAATGAAATTCCAGTAGATTTTGCACCATATTTAGTTAATAACTCCATAAATTTTGGTTCCCAGATAGACTCTTTTGCACCAGTCCATTTATCATTCCAAATATCTCCATTTCCAGCATTTTTGCCATTTAGATCAACAATCTTTTTTTGAACATATTCTGCTTCTGTAATGCTATCTGCATTAATTTTTAGATTTGAATAGTCAAAAATAACTTTCATTTTAGATTGTCCTTTTAAGAAATCGACAGTACCAGATTTTACTTTCTCTTTTTGAGCATAAATGTTTGAACCGAGTACAATAATGATTAATAATAAATAGTTTTTCATAATAGTTTTAATAAATTTCAGCAAAATATAAATATTCTTTAAATAGTTATTGTATAATCATTTAAAGAAATATTATTTAGAAACGTTTATTGTTTATAAATAGTTTGTAAGTCTTGGAAAAATTTTACTGAAAATAATAATCAAAACGTTTGGTACACTACTTTTGTCTTAACAAAGTTTAACAATATTGTATGAAAGTTTTAATTTCTAAATCAATTGTATTTGTTAATTTTAGAGGAAATTTGAATCAATAATATAAACATTAATTTCAACGAAATTTTGGATATACAACAACTAAACCAACAAATAGAAGCAAAAAGCGAAAGCATTGCAAGGTTGACATCGGAAATAAATAAAGCGATTATTGGACAAGAAAAAATGATTGAAAGTCTATTAATCGGATTACTTGGAAATGGACACGTTTTATTAGAAGGTGTTCCTGGATTAGCAAAAACATTAGCTATTAAAACATTATCTGATGCTGTTGATGGATCTTTTTCTCGTATACAATTTACACCAGATTTGTTACCTGCCGATGTTGTGGGGACACTTATTTATAATGTAAAAGAAAACGATTTTAGAATCAAAAAAGGACCAATATTCGCCAATTTTGTTTTAGCTGATGAGATTAACCGTTCGCCTGCAAAAGTACAATCTGCCTTGTTAGAAGCAATGCAAGAGCGTCAAGTAACAATTGGTGACGAAACGTATCTGTTACAAAAACCTTTCTTGGTTTTGGCGACTCAAAATCCGGTGGAACAAGAAGGAACTTATCCTTTGCCAGAAGCACAAGTTGACCGTTTTATGTTGAAAACGGTCATTACTTATCCAGAATTTGAAGCAGAACGTTTGATTTTAAGAAATTCGATTAATCAATCTTTTCCAAAAATTGAGAAAGTAATCTCTATTCAAGAATTGTTGGATGCGCGCGAAATGGTGAAACAAGTTTATATGGACGAAAAAATTGAAAAATATATTTTGGATATTATTTTCGCGACTCGTTTTCCAGAAAAAGTTGGATTAGAAAAATTGGTTCCAATGATTTCGTTTGGTTCTTCGCCTCGTGGATCGATCAATTTGGCACAAGCTTCAAAAGTGTATGCATTTTTACGCAAACGCGCTTATGTTATTCCAGACGATGTACGTGCAATGGCAAAAGATGTGTTGCGTCACCGTATCGGAATTAGCTACGAAGCAGAAGCAGAAAATGTTACGCCAGAAGAAATTATAGACAATATTCTTAATGTTGTTCCAGTTCCTTAAACCACTATTCAAAATCATTTAAACTTTGGATGCAAAAGAAATCATCAAACGTGTAAAACGTATTGAGCTAAAAAGCAAGCGTAAAGCGAGCAACCTTTTTATGGGTGAATATCACAGTTCATTCAAAGGAAGAGGTATGATTTTTAGTGAAATTCGTCCTTATCAATACGGTGATGACGTTCGTAATATCGATTGGAATAAAACGGCTCGATATAGCGAACCTTATGTAAAAGTTTTTGAAGAAGAACGAGAATTAACCATGTTTTTATTGGTTGATGTTTCGAATTCTGAAAACTTTGGAACACGAAAACAAATTAAAATGGAAACGATTGCTGAATTGAGCGCTACATTGGCTTTTTCGGCAATTACCTATAATGATAAAGTTGGTTTGATATTATATTCGGATCAAGTGGAGAAATTTATTCCACCCAAAAAAGGAAAACAACATGTGTTGCGTTTGGTGAGAGAAATTGTTTCGTATGAGCCAAAAAGTAAGAAAACTGATTTAGCAGAGACTTTGGAAACATTTATGAATTTGGTTCGCCGAAAATCAAATGTTTTTATTCTTTCAGATTTTATTGATTCGTCTGATTATGAAAAAGCATTGCGAATCGTGGCAAAAAAACATGATGTGACTGGAATTAGAGTTTATGATGAAAAAGAACAATCTTTTCCAGATGTAGGTTTGGTTCATGTGCAAGATAACGAAACAGGTGAAATCCGCTTGATTGATACTTCATCGAAGAAATTGCGTCAACAATATGCGCAATATTATCGCGATTTAGATCAACGTTATCAATCTATTTTCAAAAAAAATCATTCAGGCGCAATCAGTATTCGTACCGACGAAGATTATGTTCGCCCATTGTTAAACTACTTTAAAAGTCATAAAGCCTAATGAAGAATTTATTGCTTTTAGTAAGTTTTTTTATCCTTCAATTTTCGTTTGCGCAAGAAATTACGCCAAAATTAGATCGCACGACAATCAAAATTGGCGAGCCAATCCAATATGAAGTGAAAATTGATTACAAAGAAGGAGATAAAGTTGTTTTTCCTACGATTTCAGATTCAATTAATCATCACATCGAAGTTTTAGGTCAAAAAATTGACACTGTAAAAACGGATGGAAAATCTGAAATTGTTCAACATTTAGAATTGACTGGATATGATGCAGGTAAATTTAATATTCCGTCATTTATCATTCAGAAAAATGGAAAAGATTTAACAACAAAACAACTTGAAATTGATATTCAAGATATTGCAGTTGATACAACGAAAAATGCAATTTTCCCGATAAAACCTGTAATGGAAGAAGAATATTCTATTGGAGATTATTGGAATAAATATTGGTTGTACGGCATTATTGCGTTGATTTTATTTATTATCGGAATTGTTTTGGTTGTATTATATGTTCGCGCAAAATCGAAATTATCTGGCAAAGATTCGTACAAAACGCCTTATGACGAAGCGAAAGCAAGTCTGAAAGCCTTGGATGCTAAGAAATATTTGAAACGTGGTGAACAAAAAGAATATTACACGCAATTATCATTTATTGTAAGACGATATTTAGGACGTATTTATAACTTTTCGGCATTAGAAATTTTGTCGGATGATTTGGTAAAATATGTTGCGACAAAACCAGATGTTTTACCAGAAGATGTGCAGAAATTTAAACAATTTTTGTTCGATGCTGATTTGGTAAAATTCGCAAAACAAGAATTTGATGAACCAACAAATATTTCGCACCGAAATTGGGTAGATGAATTTGTAGATCGTGTAAAACCATTAGAAATTCCGGAGAACGAAGATTTGAAAAAAGATCAAGTGACGGGAGAAAAATATAAACAGTTTAATAACAATTAGGAATGCTAAATTTTGAGTTTCAAAATCCTTGGATCTTACTCTTATTGCTTGCTTTGCCTTTCTTTATTTTCAGAGAAATTCGCAAAACGAGCCAGAAAAAAGCATCCTTAAAATTACCTTCGCTCAAAGCATTTGGAGGTGCAAAAAGTTCGTTAGCGACGTACAAACCACTTTTATTTTTGATGCGAATTATCGCAATGGTTTTGTGCATTGTTGCTTTAGCTCGTCCACGTTATGTAGATGTTACGACAAAAGTAAAATCGGACGAAGGAGTTGATATTTTATTGACTGTAGATACGTCATTGAGTATGTTAGCGCGCGATTTGAAACCAGATCGTTTAACAGCGTTAAAAGAAGTTGCAAAAGACTTTTCACTTGGAAGAAAAACGGACAGAGTTGGTTTGGTCGAATATTCTGGAGAAGCTTTGACACGTGTTCCATTAACAACAGATCGTGATGTTTTGATACAAGAAATCGAAATGTTACATTCTGGTAGTTTAGCTGATGGAACAGCAATTGGAGTTGGTTTGGCAACAGCTGTTAATCATCTTAAAAATAGTAAAGCAAAATCTAAAGTAGTTATTTTGATTACAGATGGTGTTGAAAGTGTAAATCCTTCTGGAGATTTGATGTATGTTTCACCGAGACAAGCCGCTGATATTGCAGCAGAGAAAGGGATAAAAGTATATACAATTGGTATTGGAACAAACGGAATGGCGCCTATGCCTGTTGGTTACGATATGTTAGGTGATTACGTTTTTGAGATGCGTCCTGTACAAATTGACGAAAAACTGTTAGAAGAAGTTGCAGATAAAACTGGAGGTTTATATTTCCGTGCAACAAACAATGAAAGTTTGAAAAACATTTATAACGAAATTGATAAACTTGAAAAAACAGAGATTAACGAAGTCAAATATTATAATTATACCGAATTGTTTGCACGATTCTTATTGCCTGCATTCATTATTTTGGTATTAGAAGCCATTTTACGAAGAACCGTTTTTAAAGAATTAATCTAATGCAGTGGGGAGAATTACATAATATTTGGTTGATGATTTTATTGTTTGTCGTTATTTTTCTATCGATAACAGTATTTCAATGGCGCGAACGTGTAAAGAAAACATTTGCAGATAAAGAACTGTTTCCATTTGTTTTTCCAATCACTTCTTCAAAGCGTTATGGTTTCAAAATCATTGCATTTTGTGTGGCTTTATTTTTAATGGTAATTGCATTGATGGATCCACTTTATGGTGAACGAGATGTGCAAGTAAAGCGCGAAGGAATTGATATGGTTTTCTTGTTAGATTTATCAAGTTCGATGAATGCACAAGATGTTGCTCCTTCGCGATTAGAAAAAGCAACAAAATTAATTACAGAAACATTACATCAATTAGGAGGAGATAGAGCTTCTTTGGTTGCGTTTGCAGCGAATGCTTACACGATTTCTCCATTGACAAATGATTATGCTGCAATCGAAAGTTATTTGCAAAATGTTAATACTGAGTTAATTTCGAGCCAAGGGACAAATTACTTAAATGCGATTCAGGAAGCTGCAAAAACATTCAAAGGATCGGCGAATACAAGTAAATTAATTGTACTAATTTCGGATGGAGAAGACAACGAAAATACAGTTAATCAAGCTTCTAAAATAGCAAAAGATAACGGAATTCATATTGTATCAGTTGGTGTTGGAACAGATAAAGGAGCTCCAATTCCGATGTATTACAATGGCTACGCCGAAGACTATAAAAAGGACGAAACAGGTTCTATAGTTATTACAAAATTAGAAGATAAAAATCTTCGCAAATTGGCACAAGATACAAACGGAACTTACATTCATTTGGATAATACGCAAGATGCATTATCCGCATTATCAATGTATAAAGCCCGATTAGATAAAAACGAAATTGCTAACTCTACAACAAGAGATATGAATCATATTTATCAGTGGTTTTTAGCGGTTGCGGTTTGTTTACTTTTTGTGGAATTATTAACATCTGAATATAAGATTTTTAACAAAAAGAAATAGTAAGTTTGTATGGTAAAATGATGTACTTTTTAAAACAAATAGGATTTTTAGGAATAATGCTTTTATCCGTTTTTGGTTATAGTCAATCGAAAGCGAAAAGCTACATTATTGAAGGAAACGAGTATTATCAAAAAGGAAAATTTGATAATGCAGAAGTTGCCTACAAGAAAGCTACCATGGAAGATCCAACTTCTGTCAAAGCAAATTACAATTTAGGAAATGCTTTATTTCAACAAAAACGTTACAAAGAAAGTATAGCGCATTACAAACGTTCTGCTGAAGTATCTAAAACGAATAATGATAAACATTTGGCTTATCACAATTTAGGAAATGCTTTTATGCAGGAAAAAGATTATCAAAATGCTGTTGATAATTACAAACAAGCCTTACGAAATGATCCAAAAGATGATGCAACACGTTACAACTATGCATTAGCAAAAAAAATGTTAGAAAAAGAACGTGAGAAACAAAAAGATCAAAATAATAAGGATAATAAAGATCAAAACAAACAAGATCAAAATAATCAGCAAAAACAACAACAGCAGCAAAATAAACAGAATCAACAAAACCAAAATAACCAAAAGCAAAATCAGAATCAGAATCAATCTCAACAACAACAATCTGATCAGCAGAAACAGCAAAATCAAGGAGGAAACCCGAAAGCTGGTGGTGAAAATGGAAACAATAAAGGACAAGGAAATAATCAATCTCCAGAAATCAAACAAGGAAATAATGGAGACGGAAAAGAACAAGATAATGCAAAGAATAATTTGGGAGACGGTTTGCTAAAAGCATTGCAAAATCAGGAAGCCAAAACCCAACGAAAAATTATTCAACAAAAAGCAGAAAAACAACGAACAACAACATCTAAGGATTGGTAATGACAACGACAAGCGTTTTAAATAGCTTTTTAGTGTTTGCCTTAACGTCTATCACAGCGTTAGCACAACAAATTTCTTTTAAATCTGATGCAGATAAAACACAGGTCAGTTTAGGAGAAGCATTTAGCGTGGGCTTTTTTATCGAATCTAATACAGATAGTTATTCGATTGATCAACCAATGAAATATCCTCCACATAATGGATTACAAATTGTAGGTGAACAACGCTCGCAAAATGTTTCTTATGTGAATGGAAAAGGAGTGATAGAAGAAGGAATTATCCTTGCTTTTGTTGCTGAAAAAGAAGGTAAATATCGAATTGGAGCTGCTAAAATTGTGATTAATGGAAAAACCTATACATCGAAACCTGTCGATGTTGTAGTGAAAGGAACGGGGTTGACGCACAACAATTTTAGAAGTAATACTTCGCAGCCTGTTTTTCTACAAAGTAAAGTTTCGAAAACGAATCCTTATGTGAACGAACAAGTTGGTTTATCAGTAAAATTATACGTAAAAGATTTATCTTATCTTAATCGTAAACAAAACTTTCGTCAAGGAAATTTAGACGGATTAAGCCCAAAAATTGTAAAAAGCTCTCCCGAAAATATCAAGCAAGAAATTGTTGGAGGAAAACAATATTTCTCCGAAGAAATTGCACGTTATTATGTTTTTCCTCAAAAACCAGGAAAGATAGAAATCGATCCGTTTTCGGTAGATGTGGTGTTGCCAACAACGTATGGAGCGGAGCCTGTAGAAGTGCGTAGTAATCCAGTTGTGATTAATGCAAAAGCACTTCCAGAAGAAGGAAAGCCAAAGAATTTTAGCGGTGCAGTTGGTCAATTTAAAATGAACGCTTCGGTTGATAAAAAAGAAGTTGCAACCAATGAAAGTGTAAATTTTGATGTTGAAATTATTGGAACAGGAAACTTTAATACGATTAATTTACCTGAAATTACGACGCCAAAAAATTTAGAAAAATTCGCACCGAAAAAACGCGATGCATATAAAACCTATGATACAGGAATGAAAGGAAAAGTTGCTGAGCAAACAGTTCTTGTCCCAAATTTTGGAGGAGAATATACGATTTCGCCTGTAGAATTTTGTTATTTCGATCCTGTTAAAGAGAAATATGTAACCTTGAAATCAGATTCGATTAATTTGTCTGTTTCAGGTTCTAAAACTTCTTCTGCAACGGCTGTGGCTTCTAATTCACCAGATTCGACAATTTCTGATAAAATAGAAGAAATGACGAACGATGTGAAAGAAGGAAAAAGCGGTTGGTTGTGGTTAACTGGTGGTGTAATTGCATTGAGTGCTGGAAGTTTATTTTTGATGAGAAAGAAAAATAACCCGACACAAAAACAAAAAATTGAACCAAAAATAAAACCTCTTAACGAGCAAAATAATTTTGAATCATACCAACCAAAAACAGAAACCCAAAAGTTTACTTTGGTTGAAAAACCAACGATAAATTCGAGTCAAATTTCTGCTGAATTAGATGAATTGAAGCAAAAAATAAACGTTGAAGACCAAAAAGATTTTTATCAATTACAAGAAAATATTTTGTGTAATGCCGCGCTATTAAAAACGAATACAGATTTAGCTCATTTTTCTGACGAGGTGATTGCAAATAAATTGATTGAAAATGGTGTGAGTGAATTAGCCGTAGAACAATGGAAATTGTTGCTGAACAACGCACGACAAGCTAAATATGCCTTTGGTGGTTTGCATCAAAATTTAGAAGAAGTTTTCGAAGCTACGCAAAATATTTCCGAAGAATTATTACGAAAATAAATTTCAAGTTTTTTAGATAGTAAAAGGGACAATCTCAGTTTTGAGTTGTCCCTTTTATTTTTGCTCTTACAACTCATCCTCAAAAATTGACAATTCGGTAACATATAATTTCAAACGAAAAGTGTTTGTAAGAACTTTGACTCAACAAATAAAAAAACACAAATGATGAAAACAATTTTCTTAACAATCGCAATTTTATTCACTGTATCAACTTTTGCACAAAAGAATTTTGAATCAGATATGAATAAAACTTTAACGGAATGGAACAAAGGAAATCATTCTTCTGAAGCTAATTTTAAGCAATTAATAAATGATTATCCAAATGAATGGTTACCAAAATATTACTTGACTTTTTCTGAAGTTTTGAAAACGTTCGAATCAAAAGATATTACTAAAAATGAAAAAATTCTTTTGAATGTAAAAACTCAAATCGATGATTTAGTCAGAAATAATCCATTAAATGTAGAAATTCTCAATTTGAAAGCCTTGTATTTAACAGCAGAAATTGTGCAGAATCCAATGCAAAATGGAGCAATTTATTATCCAGAAGTAGTACAAATCTATCAAAAATCGTTGATGTTAAATCCAACTAATCCGCGTTCTGTTTTAGGTTTGGCTGAGTTTAATATCAATGCTGCAAAATATAGAGGAATGGATATTACACAAGATTGTAAAAATGTAAAAAAATCTTTAGCTTTATTTAATGCTGAAAAGCCAAAAAATAATGAACCGATATGGGGAAAAAATCGTGCCGAAGCCTTGTTGAATAACGAATGTAAAAACGTACTATAATGATAGCTTTAGTTGCACAATTTATTCACGAAATTATTTTTTGGTTAATTAATTTGATTGCTTGATATGGATAAGTATTATAAAGGATATTTGAGATTATTTTCATTTGTATTTTCATTTGCAATTTTAGTATATGTATTTGATTTTAGTACAATTAATTTTCAAAATAATTCAAATTTTGATTTAGGTGTAGAAGTAGGCTTGTTAACAGGAAACTTTCTAAAATTTGTTGCTTTAGGGTTGGTCTTTTTAAAATTCTTAGAAGGAATTATTGTTTCTGACAAAAAGTTAATTGTTCGTAATATTTTGATTCTATTTGTAATCAATGTTTTGATTTATAGCGTGATATTTTTTACATCTCCAAATGTATCATTCAATCAATTTTTTCATCCAGAAGCTATCAAATATTTTATCGGATATTTTTCGTTCAGTGTTGCAGCATCTTTTGTGAATACAAGCATTTTTAATGAATATAGAATAGATGTACCAGATTCGCCTAAACCAGAAAAAGTTTTAAGAAAGTATTTTTTACGTTCTATTATTTATACGTTGGTATTGTATTATGTATTCGTGGAGTTTGCGAATCTCCTTTTGCAGAAATATATTTTTTACGATCAATCGATCAATTATCTTTTAGTTGCAGTTATCACGGTTTTCTTTTTGTTTTTATTCTTTATTATCGATCGAAAGAAAAATAAATTAGAACGTAAAATTGTTATCGAATCAACAAAAGCAGAAACAGCAACTGCACAATTCGAAACCTTAAAAAGTCAATTAGACCCACATTTTTTATTCAATAGTTTGAATGTTTTAACTGGTTTGATTGAAGAAAATCCAGATAATGCGATAGATTTTACAACATCGCTTTCTAAGATTTATCGATATGTTTTAGAACAAAAAGACAAAGAAGTTGTGTCGATTCAAGAAGAAATAAATTTTGCAAAAACCTATGTCAACCTTCTAAAATTAAGATTTGAAAATAGCATCGATTTCGAAATTGAACAAATAACTTTCTCTGAAACCGAATTTATTGTGCCACTTTCTTTGCAGATTTTATTAGAAAATACAATCAAACACAATATTGTATCTGATCAAAAACCTTTGAAAATTAAAATTTATAAAAAAGATAATTATTTGATAATTGAAAATTCTTTCCAACCAAAAGAAACCATTAAAGATTCGACAGGAATTGGGCTGAAAAATATTATTAATCGTTATCAATTAATTTCTAACCGAGAAGTGAACATCGAAAAAAATGAACAACTATTTCGTGTAGAACTTCCCATATTAACACAAAAAAATACAACTATGAATACACAAAATTTTGACGAACAACAAGCTTATTTACGTGCAATAGAGCGTGCAAAAGAATTGAAAAAGTTTTATGCGCATTTAGGAACTTATGTTGTAATGAGTTTATTCTTTTTTATTCTGAATTTAGTTACAAATAATGGACATTGGTGGTTTTATTGGCCAGTTTTAGGTTGGGGATTGGGCGTTGCACTAAATGCTGTAAAAGTTTTTGCGTATGGTTCTGGTTGGGAAGAGAATAAAGCCAAAGAAATCTTGGAAAAAGAGCAAAATAAAAAGTGGCAATAAATGAATTTTATAAATCAAATAAAGCAAACAAATTGGGTTAGAATAATTATTTTTTATGGATTGATATTAATCGGAACTTTTCTGATTCGTAAATGTCCTAATTTTTTACAATTGATTTTTGGAGGTTTAGTCGATTTTCAACTGCCTTGGAATATGAATCATGGGTTGATTATTTTTCTAATTAGTTTACTTTTCTATAAATTCTCTAAAGTTAAAAAAGAAGTCTCTCTTCTAGGAAAAGAAGGTTTCAAAACATTGATTTTTCCATTTATATTACTCGTTGGTTATTCAATTTATGGGATAAATAACGATTACGGAATTAATAAACATTTGTGGGCAGCGATTTTTATTTCTGTTACGTTGCTTTATGATATTATGGAAGAATATACGTGGCGAGGTTATTTGAATGATGCTTTAGGCAATATATTTTGGATAATAAAAAGCATTATAACGGGAATATTTTGGGCAGTTTGGCACTTATTTATTTTTAAAGATTTCGATCAGTTTGGAGGTTTTGGAATTTTTATGTTATTGTGCATTGTTTTTTCTTTTGTATTAACTTTTTCAACAATTCGAACAAAATCGATTATCGTTCCAGCTACAATTCACGCTTTAATGGCTAAGACAAATCTTGCAACATTGATCATTTTTGTCATTATACTTGCTTTATTATTTGTTTGGAACAAAATTTTTGAAAGAAAACCGATTCGTGAATTAACTTAAAAAAAACTATGAAAATACTAATTATAGAAGATGAAAAGCCTGCAGCGCGTTTATTAAAGCGACGTGTAGAAAAATTGGGTTATCAAATACACGAAATGTTGCACTCTGTAGAAGAAAGTGTAGCGTGGTTGAAAACGAATCCAAATCCTGATTTAATTTTTCTGGATATTCAGTTATCAGATGGGTTATCATTTGAGATTTTTAATCAAGTAGATGTTTCGTCTGCGATTATTTTTACGACTGCTTATGACGAATATGTATTGAAAGCGTTTAAACTAAACTCGGTTGATTATTTGTTGAAACCTGTTGATGAAGAGGAATTGAAGTTTGCTATTGAAAAATTTGAAAGACAATTTCAGCAAGCATCTTCAAGTTTCAATCTAAATGAATTGAAAAGTCTTTTTTCGAATAATCAAACAGAAAAATTTAAAGAACGTTTTTCGATTAAAATAGGAACATCAATCAAAATTATAGAAATCGATAATATCGAATGTTTTTTTAGCGAAAACAAAGCAACGTATATTCATACAAAAGAAAACCGAAATTATTTGGTAGATTTTTCGTTGGATAAAGTGGAAGAACAAATCGACCCGAAAAAGTTTTTTAGAATTAATCGTAGTCAAATCATCCAAATCGATTCGATTAAAGAAATTACAATGTATTCTAATTCAAGATTAAAAATAATTTTGAATACTTACAATGAACAAGATATGATTGTGAGTCGCGAAAAAGTGGCAGATTTTAAGAATTGGTTGGATTAAGAATTGATTTATTGCTTTTTTATGAAAAATTGTTCATAAAAACTTCTATTTTTGCATCAACCAATTAATTATAACTAAATACGAATGGAAAATATAATATCATTTTTTCAGAAATTCTCTTTCAATCAAATCGGAACAACTTTCGCCGTACTTTTTGCAGTTATCGATATTTTAGGAAGTATTCCAATTATTGTAGGAATTCGGAGCAAAGTTGGACATATTCAGTCCGAAAAAGCCTCGATTGCAGCAGGAATTATGATGATTTCGTTTTTGTTTTTCGGAACAAAAATTTTGAAATTAGTTGGTGTTGATGTTCAGTCATTTGCTGTGGCTGGTGCATTTGTGATTTTTATCATCGCTATTGAAATGATTTTAGGAATTGAGATCCAGAAAGGAGTCGAATCTAACTCTGCATCCATCGTTCCTATTGCGTTTCCGTTAGTTGCGGGTGCGGGATCGTTGACAACTGTACTTTCGCTTCGTTCGCAGTTTGCAGATATTAACATTGTGATAGCGATTATATTAAATATGTTAATCGTATATTTGGTGCTGAAATTCGCAGGAAAACTCGAAAAATGGATGGGACCTGGCGTTTTATCGGTACTGAAAAAAGTATTTGGAGTAATTTTATTGTCAATCGCAATCAAATTATTTACGTCAAATATCGGTGCATTGTTTATGAATGAAATTAAAATTTAAAAATTCATTATCTAATGAAAACATATATTTATATCGCGACAATCGTTTTGTTGATAGGTTTAGGTTACAACCTATATGAGATGGATTATAAAGCTGGTTTTATGGCTGAAGAAAACTTTCGTAGCGTTTTAGGAATTGGAGCATCAGTTTGTGGATTAATTTTAGTATCTGTATACTTTAGTTTTTTCAGATTGCAAGCAAATCTTAAGAAATAAACAGTTTTACAACTTATAATAAATGAAAAAGATTAATCCTAGGATTAATCTTTTTTTGTTTGTATCGCTTCGTTTAATTTTTCTAATAAAGTTTTGACAGATTGTTCTATCACCTCAAAAGGTTGATGTTTTGTAGAAGTATAAATCATCACCAAATCAACCGAATAATTTTCATTAGGTTCAAGTAACAATTTATTCAATCTGTAAGCTTCTTTAGCACGACGTTTCAATAAATTTCGATCAACCGCGTGTTTGAATTTTTTCTTTCCAACACTTACTCCTACTCTTATATTGTAATCCGCTTTCGGTTTGATTTTGTAGACAAATCTAATCGGATGAGAAACAAATGTTTTTCCATCAGAAAACAATTCATCGAATGCTTTTCTGCTTTTAAGTTTCTCATTCTTACCAAAAGTCAATTTCATATTGCTAAATTCTACGTAAATTTGTAACTGCAAAAGTAAGTATTCTAAAAAGTTTTAGAATTATGTAACTTTGAAAATAATTTATTTTTATTTAAAACAAAAAAAGAACAATATGTATCCAGCAGAAATAGTAATGCCGATGAAGGCTCAGTTGACTTCTAATGGTTTTGAAGATTTAACTACTCCAGAACAAGTAGAAGCAGCAATCAAACAAGAAGGAACAACTTTGGTAATGGTAAATAGTGTTTGTGGTTGTGCTGCAGGTGCTGCAAGACCAGGAGTTGTAATGTCATTAGATAATGATAAAGTTCCTACACATTTAACAACAGTTTTCGCAGGATTTGATAAAGATGCTGTAGCAAAAGCACGTGAGTTTTTTGCTCCATTTCCTCCAAGTTCTCCAGCTGTTGCTTTATTCAAAGATGGTGAATTAGTACATATGTTAGAGCGTCACCACATCGAAGGACACTCTGCAGCAGCTATCGCAGAAAATTTAAAAGCAGCTTACAACGAGTTTGCTTAAGACTAAATTTGAAGGTTATTTCAAAAATATTTTAAAAAGTGGAGCAATTTGTTCCACTTTTTTTGTGTTCAAAATTCTTATAAAAAAGAGTTTTATAAATTTTAATTCGAGGAAAAGTTTAAAAACCTGAATTAACATCATAACATAAAATATATCATATCAAATTGATTGCTAAACCTATGAAATAGAGAAAAATGTATCAAAATAATCTGTAAATTAGCAATTCGAAATTTTTTAATATATTATTTAATAAACAAATGAGAATAGCAGTCGTAGGCGCTACCGGAATGGTCGGCAGAGTTATGCTCCAAGTTTTGGAAGAAAGAAATTTTCCAATCACTGAAATTATACCAGTAGCATCAGAAAGATCAATAGGAAAAACTATTGAATACAAAGGAAAAGAATACAAAATTGTATCAATGCAGGATGCTGTAGAAATGCGAGCTGATATCGCAATCTTTTCAGCAGGTGGAGAAACTTCCAAACAGTGGGCGCCTAAGTTTGCAGAAGTCGGAACAACTGTAATTGACAATTCATCGGCTTGGAGAATGGATCCAGATCGTCCGTTGATTGTACCAGAAATCAATGCAGATATTTTAACAACAAATGATAAAATTATCGCAAATCCTAACTGTTCAACGATTCAATTGGTAATGGTTCTTAATCCTTTACACAAAAAATACGGAATTAAACGTGTAGTTGTTTCTACTTATCAATCAGTTACGGGAACAGGTAAAGATGCTGTGGAGCAATTGAATGGAGAAATTGAAGGACGTGATGTAGCGAAAGTTTATCCATACCAAATTTTCAAAAATGCATTGCCTCATTGTGATGTGTTTGATGAAGAAACAGGTTATACAAAAGAAGAATTGAAATTGACTCGTGAGCCTCGTAAAATTATGCGTGTGGATGAAATGAATATTACAGCTACTGCGGTTCGTGTTCCTGTGCAAGGAGGACATTCGGAGTCGGTGAATATTGAATTTGAGAATGATTTTGATTTAGCCGAAGTTCGCAAATTATTAGCAGAACAGGAAGGTGTAACAGTACAAGATAATCCAGACACAAATACTTATCCAATGGCTTTCTATTCAGAAGGGAAAGACGATGTTTTTGTAGGTCGTATTCGTCGTGATTTATCTCAACCAAATGCATTAAATTGTTGGATTGTTGCGGATAATTTACGCAAAGGAGCAGCTACAAATGCGGTTCAAATTGCAGAATATCTAGTAAAACACAATTTAGTTGGATAATATTTTCAATTAAAAACTTATATAAAGTCGCTCTTGTAGCGACTTTTTTATGTTTAATGAATAAGTTTTCAGAACTTTAACAAATATTTTACGCTATCAAAGCAACCATAAGCGTAATTTTCGCATCTAAACACTGAGAAAGAAAAAGTATTTTGGACGAAAAACAACTCATAAAAGCTTGTATCAACAATGATTCGAAAGCACAGCGGCTGCTTTACGAAAAATATGATGCGCGATTTTTTGCGGTTTGTAAACGTTATTTTACCGATATACAACAAGCGGAAGATGCGTTGGTAAAAGGTTTTTTGAAGATTTTTCAGAATCTTGAAAATTATTCGTTCGAAGGAAGTTTTGAAGGATGGATGCGAAGAATTATGATTAATGAATGTTTGATGGAGTTGCGGAAAAATAAAATTTTTCACCTTAATGTAGACGATTACTCCTCTTCTATTTCATCTAATCAAGAAGCTTCGCAACAAATCGAAGAAGATGATGTGATGAAACTCCTCGATTATCTACCCGAAGGCTGTCGTCTCGTGTTTACCCTTTACGTTATTGAGGGATATAAGCACAAAGAAATTGCCGAAAGTTTGGGCATTACAGAAGGAACATCTAAATCGCAACTTAATTTAGCGAAGACGAAATTGAAGGATATGTTAAGTAAGAATGAAAATATAAAATCAAATTTATCGTGAACACAAACGATCCAATAGAAGATTTATTTCGATCAAGAAGTAGCGAAACAGTCGGCGAAAAGCCGAGTGATTTGGTGTGGAAACGTATTGAATCTGGTTTGCAGAAGGAGG
The DNA here is from genome assembly GCF_002440405.1 of Empedobacter sp. UBA6305. NCBI lineage: Bacteria > Pseudomonadati > Bacteroidota > Flavobacteriia > Flavobacteriales > Weeksellaceae > Empedobacter > Empedobacter sp. UBA6305. The sequence continues at coordinate 100,983 of NZ_DJTP01000006.1, forward strand.
AAAAGAAGAAGAAACCTATTCGCGAATTTGTTTCGAGTGTATGGTTTTCTGCTGCCGTTTTCGCGTTGATTGCGATTCCTTACTTTGTGCTTTTTATCGAGAATATTAATACTGAAAATAGAGAAAATTCACTTGAAATTGTCAAAACAAATGTCCCAGTTATCGAGCAATCGCCTGCTGAACAAGAAGAAATAGTGGTTTTGGAATCGAAAGATAAAGATTTGGAAAAACCTCTAGAAATAGTAAAGAATGATAAAGTTACAAAACAGCCTGTTTATAAAGTAATTGAAGGACATTCTGCTAGTGTAATTGCTGACGAAGGATATTTTCCTCAATTATCTAATGCTTCTGCATCGAATGCTCCAGTTACTTTATCAGCACCGCAAGCGATGGAAGCTCGTTCTAAGGTTTTAGATTCAATAGAAAAAGAAAGACAATATGCTAAAACAAGTAATCAGAATTTGGGTTCTATAAAAGATTCAGTTATTTCGGATAAGTTAGCTGGAAAAGCTTCTGGTATTGTAGTTGCAAATGGTGTAAGCAGACAAAATGCTAAGCTAAAAGATACTTCTGATGTGATGAAAATGACGGTTGTTGCAGAAACACGTGCTGCAAATGCTTCGTTAGAAACAGCTTCGGTGATGGAAGTTTCGCCAAAAAAATCTGTAATTGACAAATCTGCAATTGTTTATAAACCTTTAAAGTTTACAGTAAAATCGGATATTTTACGTACTAATTTTAAATTACAAAAGAAATTAAAAGATAAAATTTCGTTTGAAAGTACAACGAATAATCTTGTCATTACATTTGAGAAAGTAAATGATAAGATTGTTTTAATAACAAACGAACCAAAGGTTGATGCGACGCTTTTGGGAGTTTTGGAAAAAAATAAAAAAGAAATATTTAAATATTATAATAAATAGAGATTAAAAAAAGGTTCGCTTTTAGCGAACCTTTTTTTAATTATTTCCATATAAATTTATTGCATTTTCTTTGTCTTGATTCATCGCGATGATTAAATCATCTAACGAATCAAATTTCTTTTCATCTCGCAAATGTCCTAAAAATTCAAGGCGAATTGTTTCTCCATAAATATCTCGATCAAAATCCAAAATATTCACTTCTACTCGATGTTCACGAGAATTGGTAACCGTTTCTCTAAATCCGATGCTTAATAAACCTAAATATTTCTGATCATCCACAAAAACATCAACCGCATAAACGCCATCTTTTGGAATTAATTTATTGGGATCAACTTGTAAATTAGCGGTAGGAAAACCAAGTGTACGACCAATTTTGTCACCATGAACAACTTCTCCAGAAAGCGGATATTGATAGTTCAACGCTTTATTCGCATACGCGATATTTCCTTCGATAAGTGCATTTCTAATTTTTGTAGAACTCACCGCCACATCATTTTCTTCGACAGCTTGCAATTGAATCAAATTGAAACCATATTTTTTCGAAAGAACTTGTAATTGTTCAAAATTTCCTTCTCTATTTTTCCCGAAATGATGATCGTAGCCAATCACTAGCGTATCAATATTAATTTTATCAACCAATAAATTCTTGACAAATTCGACAGAAGTTACTTGCGAAAAATCTGTTGTAAACGCTTGAATAATCAAATGTTCTAACCCAAATTGACGCAAAACATTTTCTTTTTCCTCTAAAGTGTTCAAAAATTTAAGATCACAATTTGGTTGTAAAACCATTCGAGGATGTGGATTAAAAGTAATCAAAACACTTTTTCCATCAATTTCTTTTGCAATTGTATTGAGTTGTTTTAGAATAGATTGGTGTCCAATGTGCACACCATCAAACATGCCCAAAGTAAGGACAGGACGTTTGATTGGTTTGATTTCTTCTAAGGATTGATAAACGTTCACTAAAAATGATTTTGCACAAAATTAAGGCTTTCAAATCGAACTTCAAATCTATTTTTAATTTCCTTTGATTGTAATATTCTGATTACTAATCAAAATATTATGACAAAAATCTTAAAAAGTATATAAATTATACAATGTTTTTAACTTACCTTTGCACCCAAATAAAATAAACTAAATCATTTCATATAATGGCAAATCAAAAGAAAGGTAAGATTGCACAGGTTATTGGACCTGTAATTGACGTTATTTTTGATAACGCAGAAGGCCTTCCAAATATTTATGATGCATTAGAGGTTCCTCGTCAAGGAAAAGAAACATTAATTCTTGAAGTTGAGCAACACATCGGTGAAGATACTGTACGTTGTATCGCAATGGATAGTTCTGATGGTTTACAAAGAGGTCAAGAAGTTATCGCTTTAGGAAAACCAATTATGGTTCCTATCGGAGAAAACATCAAAGGACGTGTATTTAATGTAGTTGGAGATGCTATTGATGGTTTAGGGAATTTAGACAAAGAAAATGGTTTACCTATTCACCGTCCAGCTCCAAAATTCGAAGAATTATCAACATCTGCAGAAGTTTTATTTACAGGTATTAAAGTAATTGACTTAGTAGAGCCATACGTAAAAGGTGGTAAAATTGGTTTATTTGGTGGTGCCGGAGTAGGTAAAACAGTATTAATTCAGGAGTTGATGAACAACATCGCAAAAGGACACGGAGGTTTATCTGTATTCGCTGGTGTTGGTGAGCGTACTCGTGAAGGTAATGACTTAATGCGTGAGATGATTGAAGCTGGATTAATTAATTACGGTGAAGATTTCATGCACTCTATGGAAGGTGGATCTTGGGATTTATCTAAAGTAAACAGTGAAAACATGAAAGAGTCTAAAGCAGCTTTCGTTTTCGGACAAATGAATGAACCTCCAGGTGCACGTGCTCGTGTTGCTTTAACAGGTTTAACATTAGCTGAATATTTCCGTGATGGAGATGGACAAGGTCAAGGACGTGACGTATTATTCTTCGTAGATAATATCTTCCGTTTTACACAAGCAGGTTCTGAGGTTTCTGCCTTATTAGGACGTATGCCATCAGCCGTAGGTTATCAGCCAACATTAGCAACTGAAATGGGTGCTATGCAAGAGCGTATTACATCTACTAAAAACGGATCTATTACTTCTGTACAAGCGGTATATGTACCTGCCGATGATTTAACTGACCCTGCGCCAGCTACGACTTTCGCGCACTTAGATGCTACAACGGTATTAGATCGTAAAATTGCTTCATTAGGTATTTACCCAGCGGTAGATCCATTGAACTCTACATCTCGTATCTTATCACCAGCAATTATTGGTAAAGAACATTACGAAACAGCACAACGTGTAAAAGAAATCTTACAACGTTACAATGCTTTACAAGATATCATCGCGATTTTAGGTATGGAAGAGTTATCAGAAGAGGATAAGTTAGTTGTACACCGTGCACGTCGTATCCAACGTTTCTTATCTCAACCATTCCACGTTGCAGAACAGTTTACAGGTATCCCAGGTGTTTTAGTAGATATCAAAGATACAATCAAAGGATTCAACATGATCTTAGATGGTGAAGTTGACCAATATCCTGAGGCTGCATTCAACTTACGTGGTACAATCGAAGAAGCGATTGAAGCTGGAGAAAAAATGTTAGCAGAAGCTAAATAATATAATTTAACCATATAAAGAGTGCTTACGTTTCTTTTCTTTTTGAAAGTTGCTAAGTACTCTTTTTTTTAAAAACAATAGGATTATGCACTTACAAATTATTACGCCAGAATTCGTAGTTTTCGATGCAGAAGTAGATGCTGTTACTTTACCAGGTAAAGATGGTGAATTTCAGTTATTAAATAACCACGCTCCTATCGTTGCAACTTTAGGTGAAGGAACAATTAAAATTAAAGTTCACACAAAAACTTTCGAAGATTTCGATAATCAATCTGGCAAAGTTTACACTTCTCCATCAAACGAATCTACATTATTGTTAGATATCAAAGGAGGAACAATTGAAATGAGCAATAATAAAGTAATCGTTTTAGCAAACTAATTACTTTTTTATCATAAAACTTAAAAGGAGATCAATTTTGATCTCCTTTTTTTATGTTTTCTACTTAATATTCTCTTTTTTACTTCAAATTTTATTCTGTTTAAATCCTTTTTATAGATTTCGAAAGAAATATTTTTAACTTTTTGGCATGAATATTCTTTTTAAATCAATTTAATAGATTTATTTTCTAAAAACTAATTATAAATTTTATTATTTAGAAAATTATTCTAATTTCACATAAAATATAAAACTACAAAGTGTAGTTAGAAATGAATAATTTTTTTAAAGATGAAGTACAATTCTAAAAAACATTCTTTTGGACACGGCGTCCTGCTTCAGAGCATCTATAATTGTATCAATAGTAAAATTCGAATGTGCAGCTGCTAATTTTAGCTAACTAACCTACCCTACTATTTATTAATCGTAGTCACATTCAAAACAATTTTATTATGTCAACAGAAAAACAATTACATTTCGATACTTTACAAGTACACGCAGGTCAAGAAGTAGACCCATCAACAGGCTCTCGCGCTGTTCCAATTTATCAAACATCTTCTTATGTATTTAATGATGCCGAACACGGAGCAAATTTATTTGCTTTGAAAGAATTTGGTAATATTTACACAAGAATTCAGAATCCAACAACTGACGTTTTCGAAAAACGTATTGCTGCGCTGGAAGGTGGTGTTGCGGCATTAGCTGTTTCATCGGGACAAGCGGCACAATTTATTGCTTTAAATAATATTTTAGAATCAGGAGATAATTTTGTTTCGGCTTCTAATCTTTATGGCGGAACATATAATCAATTCAAAGTTGGTTTTAAGCGTTTAGGTGTTGATGTTCGCTTTGCTGAAGATGCAGATCCAGCAAAAATTGAATCATTAATTGATGAAAATACAAAAGCGATTTATGCAGAAACGATAGGAAATCCGAGTTTTAATGTTCCAGATTTTGAAGCAATCGCTGCAATTGCACAAAAATATAACATTCCATTTATTGTGGATAATACGTTTGGTGTGGGCGGTTATATTTTCAAACCTTTAGAGCATGGAGCAAACGTTGTCGTAGAATCTGCAACAAAATGGATCGGTGGACACGGAACTTCTATCGGTGGAGTTATCGTGGATGGTGGAAATTATAATTGGGGTAATGGTAGATTTCCACAATTTTCTGAACCATCAGAAGGTTATCATGGTTTAGTTTTTTCCGATGTTTTTGGAGTGAATGGTCCTTTTGGTAATATTCAGTTTATTATTCGTGCCCGCGTCGAAGGTTTGCGCGATTTTGGTCCAGCAATTTCACCGTTCAATTCTTTTTTATTGTTACAAGGTTTAGAGACGTTGTCGTTAAGAGTTCAGAAACATTTGGACAATACGTTAGAAATTGCGCGTTGGTTAGAACTTCATCCGCAAGTTGAAAAAGTGAATTATCCTGGATTAATTACTTCTCCAAGTCATCATTTGGCAAAAAAATATTTGAAAAATGGTTTCGGAGCTGTTTTATCATTCCAAATTAAAGGTGATGCAGACAAAGCGAATCAATTTATTGATAGTTTAGAATTGATTAGTCATTTGGCAAATGTTGGCGATGCAAAATCGTTAATTATTCATCCTTCTGCAACAACTCATCAACAACTGAGCGATGATGAACAAAAATCTGCTGGAGTTTTTCCTGGTTTATTGCGTCTTTCTGTCGGAATTGAATATATTGATGATATCAAAAATGATCTTCAGCGAGCTTTTGATAAAATTAAGTAAACAAAGTATTATTAGCTATAAATTAATTCAGTGAATTTTTATCAATATAATTATACAAAGCCATTTCAATTAGAAAATGGTCAAATTCTCGAAAATTTAACCATTGCTTATCATACAGCGGGAACGTTGAATCCCGAAAAAAATAATATCATCTGGGTTTGTCATGCTTTAACGGCAAACTCGGATGTTTTTGATTGGTGGGCTGGTCTTTTTGGAGAAAATGAATTATTCAATCCAAAAGATCATTTTATTATTTGCGCCAATGTGATTGGTTCTAATTATGGAACGACAAATCCGTTGTCTACAAATCCTGAAACAAATTCGCCTTATTATCGAGATTTTCCTACAATTACGATAAAAGATATGGCAAATGCGCACCAATTGTTGGCAGATCATTTAGGAATTTCAACTATTCATTTATTAATAGGTGGTTCACTCGGTGGTCAACAAGCGTTAGAATTTACGTTACTTGATCAAGTTAAAGTGGATAATTTGGTTTTGTTGGCGACAAATGCGGTACATTCTCCATGGGGAATTGCGTTCAACGAATCGCAGCGTTTGGCTATCGAAGCCGATTCAACTTTTAACGATAAAATTGAGGATGGAGGAAGAAATGGATTGATTGCGGCGCGTACAATTGCGATGTTGTCTTATCGTACCTATATTATATATGAACAGAAGCAAAAAGACAAGGATTCTGTTTACAACGATTTCAAAGCGTCTTCTTATCAAAAATATCAAGGTGAAAAATTAGCAAATCGATTTAATGCACATTCATATTGGACACTTTCGAAAGCGATGGATTCACAAAATTTGGCTCGAAAGAGAGAGTCTTTAGAGAAATCATTGGCTCAAATTTCATCCAATACAATAGTTATAGGTATATCTTCGGATATATTATTTCCGCCAAGTGAGCAAAAATTTATAGCGAATCATATTTCAAATGCAAAATTCATCGAAATTGATTCTATTTTTGGACACGATGGTTTCTTGGTCGAATTACAAGAATTAAATACAATTTTGGAACATCTCGTATAATATTATGGAATGAATAATTATATGAAGCTCGATTTATTCGAGCTTTTTTTATTTATAAATAGATTCTACTTCGTAGAATTTCTCCCGAGTAGTTCCTTCAAAAGTATCCATTTTGCTTTTCTTTTGTTCAAGAAAAGCAAAACGTCTAATCATTTTCTGCGGTAAAAACGGGCTTTTATCTTTTAAAACCTTGTATCTCACTTCTCATATCTAAAAAAAACAAAAAATATTTTCCATTGTACCAGCGACTTAAGATTAGAATGTAAAATAAAAGTAAAGTATGTTTGGAAAAACGAATAATCCAGCCGTATATTTGCAACCGCAATACGAAAGACGAGTAGTATTGTAGTTGACATAAGGACTTAGTAGCGACAAAAATTATTTAAAAATAAATTTGCGAGAATCTAAATAAGTATTATCTTTGCCATCCGATTCCGAAAGGGGTTTTTGGAGTGAAAGTAAGAATTGAC